>JAEUAF010000414.1 GCA_019695485.1 Sorangium sp. | reverse complement strand
GCGCGATGGAACTCGTGGTGGCGACGATCGGGTTGACGCTTGGGATTTTGAACCAGGAGATGTTTTCGATCATCGTGGTTGTCGCGATCGCTACCTCGTTCATGGCCCCGCTCGGGCTCAGACTGACGATGCGCAAGGTGCGCATGACCGAGGAAGAGTCGCGGCGCATCTTGGTCGAAGAGTCGAAGGGCGCGCTCGACTGCGAGCGCTTGCGCGTGCTCGTGCCGCTCGAGGGTGGGGGGCCGAACTATGCGGCCGCCGCCATCATCGCGGCGGGGCTCGGCAAGCGCAGCGCCTATCCCGTCGAGTTTCTGCACGTTCAGGCTCCGCTCAGATTGCGCGAACGTCTGAGTCGGACCTTTCAGCGCGCGGATCCCGCGCTGGACATGGAAGCCTGGCTCAGCCACTCGATGGCCTGGTTTTCTGGCGCAAAGACGCCGAGCTTGCGCCGCGTCGAGCACGAGTACGTCGCCGCGGCCATCTTGGCCGAAGCCGCGACGGGAGCGGACGTTTTGATTCTGGGCGCGACCCAGCAGGACAACTCTTTGGGCGGGCCGATCTTTGAGGAAGTGATTCAAGCGGCACCCTGCCACGTCGTGATCGTGAAGTCTGGGTCCGGCGCCGCGCTGGCCAAGCCGTTTCAGCGCTTGTTCGTGCCGTTCGATGGTGGCGTGCTGGCGCGCACGGCGATCGAATTTGCTGTCGCCTATGCGGAGGCGTTCGACGCGAGCGTCACCATTGCGCTCGAATCCGACCCGCAGCGTTCGGATGCGCTTGCGCCGAGCGGGGGGCCGGCGTCGTTCGACGCCGCCGACACGGATGAGCAGTTGCTGAACCGCATTTCTTCCGTGTTCCGCGTCAGCCCCATCAAGCCCGAGGTCGTGCGACTGGCCTACGATCCGCTGGCGACCGCTGTGCGCGAAGAGGCGGCGCGCGGCAACTACGACTTGGTGGTGATCGGCGCCGAGAACCGCGCCGTGCAAAACCGACTGTTCTTCGGGCACCAGAACGAGCGCTGGATAAGGCGCGCGGGCGCGGCGGCTGCGATCGTCGTACCAAACCTCGAGCGCCTGGGTCGGGCACGGGCCGCCTTCGTGAAACCAGAGCGGCGCGCTACAAGCTCCGAACGCCCAGCGACCGCGGCCTCTTGACACTGCAGGGAGCCTAACGACGTGCGGCGTCGCCTTCGTCGCCGGCCGGCGCGGTACTGCCCCTGGTTTGGACGCCAAAATCAGGGCAAACTCAGGGCATGGGCATCTTCGACCGCGTGGGCCGCGTCATCTCGAGCAATTTCAATGCGCTCTTGGACGGTCTCGACGATCCGGGCAAATCCATCGACTCACTGCTCGAGCGCATGCAAGAGCAGCTGCGCGCGGCGCGGCGTGAAGTCGTCCGCGCGGTGGCGTCCGAGAAGCAGCTGAAGGAGAAGGTGGACACCCTCGACGCCGAGGTTCGAAAGTGGGAGGGCCGGGCCGAACTCGCGCTGCGCCGCGACGACGAAGCGCTCGCGCGCGAGGCGTTGATTCATAAACAGCGACTCGTCGAAGAGCGGGATCGCGCCGAGGCGCTGCGCGCCGAGCAGCGCGCTCAAGCGCTCGAGATGAAGGCGGAGCTTCCGCGCATGGAGCAAAAAATCAAGGACTTCTCCGCGCGGAAATCGACCATTGCCACGCAGGCGCAGATGGCGCGCGCAGGGTCGGGCAGCGAAGCCCTGGGTCGCAGTGGAGCCGGCGCGAACCCATTCGACGAGCTTCGTCGCATGGAAGATCAGATCGAGGGCGTCGAGGCGTCCGTGCAGGCGCAGCGTGAGCTCGATGTGGCGCTCGGCCCCGGCGGCCCGAGCGGGCTCACGCCGAGCGAGCTCGAGGCGAAGTTTCGCGCCCTCGAGGCGCCCGCTGCGGGCCCGACAGCGGCCCCCGACGTCGAGGCCGAGCTCAGCGCGCTGCGGCAAAAGATTCGCATCGGCTAGCGCGCCAATCTCCGGCGACTATTCAGCGATTCGAGCGGGGCTCTGCTGCTCGGCGTCGTAAAGCGTGCGCAAGACCTCGGCGACGGCCTCGTAGAGAATTTCCGGGATCTCCTGGCCCTCTTCGAGATCGGCCAAGGCGCGCGCCAAGGGCACGTCGCGGACCACAGGGACCCCGTAGGCGTGTGCGGCCTCGATCATGCGACGCGCTAGATCTCCGTCGCCGTGAGCGAGCACGCGCGGGGCTTCTGCTTCGCGCTCGTCGTAGCGGAGGGCGGTTGCGAGATGAGTGGGATTCACGATGACGACCGAGGCCTCCTTCACGGCATGAACGGATGCGCTGACTAGCATTTCGTGGTGCGCGCGCTTGCGCGCGGATTTGAGCTCGGGATCCCCGTCGCTCTCGCGTTGCTCGCGGCGCACCTCGTCTCGCGTCATGCGAAGTCGACGCAGCCACGCGCGGCGCACGATGATCAAGTCCACGACGCCGAGCGAAACAGAGACCAGCGCCGCGTATAGGGCTAGCTTCCGAGCCGCCTGCGCGGCGATGCCGCCCGCCACCCGAAGCTCGCCAGCATTGCCCCCGAGCGCCGCGAGCGAAGAACGCAGCACGAGCCAGGTGAACAATCCGAGCACCGCGCTCGCAATCAGCGAACGCAGCAATCCGAACAGACGAGGCGCGCTCACTAAGGACCGGAACCCTGAGAGCACGCTGAGCCGCTCGAGCTTCGGGGTCAGCCTGCCGGGTGCGAACAGACCGCCGGTCTGCGAGAATGACAGAGCCGCAGAGCTGAACGCGACCACCGCCAACAACGGCAGGCTCATTTGCAGCACCACCAGCACGCACGCCGCTGCGCTTGGCGTCTGGCCCCGGCCACCCAGTCGAACCAGCCCCGCGAACGACTCGACGATGCTCCCGACGGCAGCAGGCAAGACGGCGAGCCCGGCGAGAAATCCGACCGATTGGGAGAGGGCGCTTGAAACCGCGGCTTCTCCGTCTTCGCGCGCCTTCTTCAGTCGGCGTGGGGTCGGCTGTTCCGTCTTTTCGGCCATGGCTCGGTGACGTGGCAGCGAAAGGGTCGGTCGCGGGTCACTCGGGTTTCGTGAAAAGTGGGGTGCTCATCAGCACTAGAGGCTGAAAATGGGGAGTCCCTGGCCGCCGGTATTGCGCCAAGCGGCGGCAGTTTGCTGGATGATCGGCGTGCGAACCGCGGGTGGTGGATGCGTCCTCTCGAACCCGAACAGGATGTCGACGGGACTAAATTGGTCGATGCCCGCGAAGAAGCGCATCGTGAGTAGGGCACCCCCTTCGTTGAAGTGGTAGCCGGCGCGATGTGCGCCCGTGGTAAGCACATTGTTGATGCCGGCCATGTCGGCGGCGATCTCGTTCGGCTGATTGAACATCGGCACGGCGTCCGATAGCACCCGGGCCACCTCTGCCGCGCTGAGCCCCGAGCTCGCAGAGCAAGGCAGGTGCCCGAGGTAGTGGTGCCCGAGCTCGTGGCCGAGCACGAACGCGATTTGTTCGTCGAGCACGTCGTGTTGGCGCAGAACTTTGCGCCCATCGGCGCTCTGCGCCGGGTCGAACATGCCCCGCGGAGGCTCGGCGATCGGCGTGTGGGGTTGCTGGGTCTGGGCGATGAAACGCACGTACTCGTCGACTTTGTTGGAGCCGAAGAGTTCGTCGATGGCTTTGGCCTGCGCCAGGTGTGCCTGAATGTTCAAGAGGCCATCGGTGATGGCCATCGCCGTCT
>JAEUAF010000368.1 GCA_019695485.1 Sorangium sp. | reverse complement strand
GCGAGTGCATTGTCAAAACACAAAAGCGTGCGCCAAGCAATCCGCCGCTAACGTTAACTCATGACAGCAGAGGAATCGTCGCTGCGTTCTGGGAAGCGCGCGTGCCATTTGCGCCGGAAACTCAGCTCTTCGTTCAACGTCTCGACGACAGCGGACAACCGAGTAGCGCGGCGCTGCTAGTGTCCACAAATGTGAACACGAATGCCATTTTGCTCGAACCGACGAGCGAGGGAGCGCTTCTGCTTTGGACCGATGCGAAAGTCGGCAACGGCCTGCTCCTATCCCCCTCGACCCCCTCCACAGGGGTAGAGAGCGCGCTGGTGCAAGCTGATGGTAGCCTCGGGGGAATTGCCACAATTACAGGGCTCGCAGTGTTCCCGACTTCGCTCTACTGCAACGCGGGACGCTGCGCAGCGGCGAGCGGTTCTGGACTTCAAGAGTTCACTCTAGCTGACCGCGTCGCGTCGCCCCCGTTCGATGTGGCCGCCACGAGTGCCTCGAGCCCCGGCGTGCCGACCCTCGCCGGAATCGACACCGGGTACGTTGCCGCGCGTCAGAACGCAGCCCCCGGCGGCGGGCTATTGAGCGCGTCTCTCGGCTTCGGTCGCAAAGTTCGTCGGCCCTTCGAACTTTTTTCGATCGTCGAGGACGCACTGCCAGCGCTTCGCCTCATTCCGGGCGCGGACGGCTATCTGCTGGGCTTCGACCACTACAACACCTCCGCCGCCCTCGATGGACTCAGGGTGGCCGTGCTCGACCAAGACGGCCGTCCCCCAACGAGCGCGTTGGCGCTTCCGAGCAGTGGCTCCCCGGGAACGACGAATGTGGGAAGTTGGTCGAGCGTCTGGGCGGCGGGGCGCTACCGTGTCCTGATGGGGGGCAATCCCCAGCACTACGCCGTTGTGACTCCCGACGGACAGCTGGAAAGTGAGCGTGAGCTCTTGCTCGCCGCGCAAGCGAACGTCGGCATTTCGAAGGTGGTCACCGCGGGTGACCAGCTGCTCGCGAGCTTCAATGCGAATACGAGCTCTCTGCCGGCCCCTGATGTGCCAAACCTGGCGCTGCTCGGACTCGATGGCGGGGTGAGGGCCGTCGCCGCGGCCAACACGCGCCCGAGTCAACAGAGCGCCGCACACGTGGCGGCAAACCGAGGGCGCTTGCTGGTTGCGTACGAGGACCGGCAGAGCGGGCTCGCCCCGTCAATCCACTATGCAGTGCTCGACGACGCGGGCCGGGAGCTCGGCGTGGAAGGCCAAGTCAACGGTGCGGTGAACGCGACAGCGAGTCGCGCGATTGGGTGGACCGTCGCGCCGACCGACGACGGATTCTTGATCCACGCAGGCAAACAGGTCTCGTTCGTCGATCCTTCGCGCAGTGATACGCATGCGGACGTGGCATTGCCGCTCGCGGGTTCTTCGGCCTGGGGTGGCGACGTACTACTCGTATTGACCGAATATTCGGGAGGCTGCGGCGAAGACTGCGTCTGGGGGGACATTGGGGCCCAACGCTTCGCCCGCGATGGAACTGCGCTTGATTCGACGCCGCTCTTCGAGCCCCCTCCGCACAGCTCCTCCGTGCGAAGCAGTCCTTCCGCCATTTGGGACGGAACCGAGTTCGTGGCGGTCGCCATTGAGTCTCGCACTGAGTTTCGTCGCATCGGCGCCGACGGGACGCTGATCGATCCGGACTGGCGCGACCTGGACCCGATCCTCTCCGATCAGCCGCAGAGCTACGCGCTCGCGACCCACGACGGGACGACGCTGGTGGTGTGGACCACCGCGAGCGGCGTACGCGCCGCGCGCATCAGCTCGACTTTGGACGACGCTCCAATGACGTTCGACATCGCGACCGAAGGCGGCGCGCCTGGCAGCATCAGCGCGACCCACGATGGTCAGCGCTTTCTGGTGGCCTGGGAGGTCGCTGGCGGCCTGCATGCTGCCACTGTCGAGCCCGACGGAAGCGTGCACGGCCGCTTCATGTTGCCGCTTCCAGAAGACGAACCAAAACCCCGCGCTCCGGCCCTCGCATCGCTCGCTGACGGCAAAGCCCTGCTTGCGTATCACCGCTTCGACGAGCGCCCAGCCGAACTCACGTCGCGAGTGAAGCTTCGCTTCGTTAGCGACGGTGCGTCGGAGCTCGGAAGCACTTGCGCCGCCGACGCCGACTGCATCTCTGCATTCTGCGCCGCGGGAGTGTGCTGCAGCGAACGGTGCGCCGGCGCCTGTCAAAGCTGCCAGGCGATCGATACAGGAGCCGCGGATGGCACCTGTGGCTCGGTCACTAGCGCGAGCGGCAACGCGACCTGCGAGACGGCGGCTCCAGCCGAAACCTGCGACGACACCCACGCCTGCCCGCCCCGTTTCACCTGCGAGCCGCTCCGAAAGGTGTGCGTTCCGCCTGAGACGACTGCACCATCGCCAGCGACGAAGTCGACTGGCTGCGCATACCGTGCGATCGCCGCGCCGTCTTCCGAATGGGGGGTCGGAGTGATCGGCTTGGGCCTCTGCCTGCGGCTCTTACGACGGCCCGGCAGAAAGGAGCGTCATCCCGCCGCTGACCAAGTCTCACTTGATGCGAAATAGGATTCCCGCTCCGCCCTCACCGCCGCTTCCCCGACCAAGGAGAGCGAGATCGAGGTCGTCGGAACTTCGAAGTCGCGCATAGTCCTCGAGATCGCCCGCAGCTACAGAGCTACCAAAGGCAGGACAGCCAGCGTTGACCGCGCGCTCGATGCCGCTGGCACAACCTCCCAGCGCGTTGAACGGACCGCCGCTCCCGCTTCCCGCCCCGCCTGCGTTCGCTGTGCCGCTCACGCTTCCCCCGCAAGCACCCGAGAGCGCCGTCGCAACCAACGACAGCATGACCACGAGGTAGCTGTGTCCGCGCCGGGGCTGCCTGATTCCATACATCTGCCGAGCTTTGCACGTTGCGTGAGGGCCGCCAACATATCCCGACCCGGGCCGCGCCGAATGCATTGAATTCAACGGCTCCATGCGGGCGGGGCAGTTCGCTGCGTGCAGCGCGAAGACTGCAACGGCTGCTGCAGGCAAAACCAAGGCGACGCGGAGCAGCTGATCGATATCGAACAGGGACGCGCGCTGGGGCGTCCCCGACGGCCGCATCGAATGGGCTGACCTCGGTCCCACCAAGACCGGCGGCTGCGCGTAGTAGCCAGCGGCCTCGGTTCAAAGCGCACTGCCACGCTATCGAGCGTGGGGGATAGGCCGCGCAAAGGGCTTCGGCCAGTGGACATAGGTTTCACAACGCGAACTCGGTCGTGCCTTCTTGGCGCGCTTGCAGTCCTGCGCTCTCGCGAGTAGCGTCCTCGAAAGGCGGAGTGGTTTGCATTGCGCCGGGAGGCAAGCATGAACACGTGGAAGCTGTTTTTTTCGCTATGGGTTCTCGTCGCGCTCTCTTGCGGCGCGCCTGACCACAGCACCGGAGAGAGTGCAATCGAGCCAATCGGTAACGTCAGCGAAGCACTCGGTGAAACAACGTGCACCACACTCCAAGCGCCGCCCGACGGAACGACTGCGCCCAACATAGGCAACTACTCGATCGCGACGAACAACTGCGCGCCTGGTGGGACCTGGTGGTCGCCGAGCTATGCCTACACGTCCTACGCCTGCCCGAAGCAATACGTCCTGCAATTCAACAACACGACGCCGCCAAGTTTCGGGAGTTCACGCTGGGTTACGCTGACTCCCCAGTGGGGAGGGAAGCCGCAATGGCAGATGACGAAGGCCGAGTGCGAATCCTCCCACCTGTCGATGACGGTTTGGAAGGAGAGCCTGTACCCGAGCCCTAACTGGATCGTTCCGCCGACGATTGTGATGAGGTCTCACGGCGTCCAAGAGGGAAGCGACTTTTGCTGGTTCTTCCGGGACGACAACGACACCAAGGATCTGACGTTTTGGTTAGAGCTATCGCCGTACCAAGATGTATTCAGGGTCGCCCTCCAAGCGATCACGGGTACGCAGACTCACTCCGTTGCACTCACAGTGGCGGTCCCGTCGTGTGTTCGCTAGCTATTAGCTAAGCTAGCCGCAGAAGCGCATCGGGGGCGCCCGCTTCGAACAAGAAGTGGCGTCCCGCTGCCGAGCTCGGCGAGGCGGCGGTGAGCGCCTTTCAGCGACGCTAGTTCTCCGACGGAAACGATCTCAGCGGCGTCGAGGCGGCTCGTGTCCGACAATGACCTGCAGCTGAGGGAATCGATCGTAGAGCTCG
Organism: Sorangium sp.; assembly: GCA_019695485.1. Taxonomy (GTDB): domain Bacteria; phylum Myxococcota_A; class Polyangia; order Polyangiales; family Polyangiaceae; genus PMG-095. The sequence continues at coordinate 2,326 of JAEUAF010000368.1, read as the reverse complement.
CGAAGCCCGGCGAGCGAGCGGATCGCCGCCTCCTGATCATCGACGCCGGGGGTGGGCCGTATGCGGTGCTCGAACTGCGCGTGGTATGCGCAGGCGTCTCCGGTGATCAGGACCGGGCCGGACTGGGCATTGACCAAGTACGACACGTGATTTGGTGAATGCCCGGGCGTCGAGATCGCCCAGATCGAGCCGTCGCCCAGCAGATCGAGCACGCGCTTGAAGGGCGGCAGCGCGTGACCTTTGTCGAAGTCCAACGCGTAGAGGGGCCTGCCGTCGAGGTGGTCGCCAAACATCGCTTTTTGCATGAACGTGTCTTCGCCTCGCCCGAACACCGCGGGCACTAGAGCGGGGAGGTCGACGAGCCCCGAGGTGTGGTCGCCGTGCAGGTGGGTGAGGAACACGGCTCGCGGTGAGATGCCGCGCGACCTGAGCTGCGACGTGACGTCGGCCCCGTCCGTGCTGCGGCTTTCGGCACCGAACAGCGCGAGCATCAGTCGCAGCAGGCCCGTGTAGTTGCCGCCCTCTCGGGCGAACGCGCGGGCGAGACCGGCGTCGATCAGGTAGTCGCCCTCGGTCGGGTGATGCACCCAGTAGGCCGACACCGTGCTTGGCGCATGACGATCACCTAGCTCCTCGATGTTGGGATCGCCCTTGTCCAGGACGACGAGACGATCACCATCGACGGTGCCGGTGAGCAGGACCTCAACGGTGACTGGTCGCGGTCGCGCGAAGATCTCCTCCCAGGTGGTCGGCCGCTGCTCGGGCAGCGGGTATGCGGTGACATCTAGCGAGCGAAAGCCAGCGGCCACGAGTATGAGCACCGCGCCGAGCACCAGCGTTGCGCCGAGTGCCGCGTATCCCAGGAGTCGTCGGCGTCGTTCGGTGCGTCGCGCAATTGCGCCCGTTGCGCCCTCGTCGGAGTCCATGGGTCGAGGCTACGCCAAACAGCTACATCACTCGAATGCATGATTGGTATAGTGATGCATGAGCATGAATCATTCTCGACCGAACCGCGCGAGCGCCGAGCCTCGGCTCGAGCAAATGAACCTCAATTTGCTGCTCGCGCTGCACTGGCTGTTGGTCGAGCGAAGCGTCACGCGTGCGGCGGTCCGCCTTGGCGTAACGCAATCGGCGATGAGCCGGAGTCTCGGCCAACTTCGCGAGTGGTTTGACGATCCGCTGCTCGTCCCCGCGGGTCGCAAGATGCTGCTCACGGCTCGCGCCACAGGGCTGCGTGAGCCGCTCACGGCCAGCCTTGATGGGCTTCGTGGGCTCTTTCGTCCGCCGCAGGCGTTCGACCCGGCCACTGCGACCGGGTCCGTGCGCATGGCCGCGACCGAGCACGCACTCGGAGCCGTCGTCCACGAATTCGTCGGGCGACTAACGCGACGCGCACCGCTGCTCGCTGTGCAGATCGAACCCGCTGGTCGCGACGTCTTCTCGCAGCTCGCGGCTGGTCGGTTGGAGCTCCTCGTCGTGCCCAAGGTCGGCCGCCTGCCGGAGGAGTTGCGGGCCGCGGACCTTCTCCACGAGCGCTTCCGCAGCATCGTGCGCCAGGATCACCCTGTCGCCCAGCGCAAGCTGACGCTGCGGCGCTTCTGTGCGCTCCAGCACGTGGTGGTCTACCCCCTCGGTGGCGACGCCGACAGCCTCGTGAGCCGCGTGCTCACGCAGCGCGGCCTCGAGCGGACCATCGCGGTCCGCGTGCCGTACTTCGAGAGCGCCATGAGGATCGTAGCCGAGACCGACTATATCGCCACGATCCCCGCTGCGCTCGGCAACCCGGCCGCGTGCTCGGGCACCGGGAGCCGCCGGCGCCCGGCGCTGGTGTGTCTGGAGCCGCCCGTGGCCATCCCCGGTTTCGTGCTTCAGGCGGTCTGGCATCGCCGACACGACGACGATCCTCTCCAACGCTGGCTCCGGGACCTGCTCCAGTCGATCCTCGACAAATAGGTCTTTGATGCGCGCTGCGCACGCGGAGCGGCCCCATGCTGCTGATGCAGCCTCGTTGGGCCATGCGCGACCCTGACGAAACCACGGCTGTGCGTCCCCGTAAGGGTGGCTGTCGCTGTCCTCATTCCAAACCGAGATCGGGCCGGTGCAGGTCTGTCCCTATTCACCCGGAGCATCCAAGATGAAGCAGGTTAATCTATTGATCATCCGCACCATGTTCGCCGTAGCTGTCTTCACCACCGCGAGCGCCGCATTTGCGGGCCCCCCCTCTTTCCCGAAAGGCGAGCAGACCAAGGGCTGCCACGCCACGGTCGCGCGCCCAGCTAACGGGCCCCAGGTCTGGCGCTGACGCGGAAAGGGCACGAGACATTGC
>JAEUAF010000409.1 GCA_019695485.1 Sorangium sp. | reverse complement strand
CGTCACTGCGCGGCGCAACCGACAAGATGCGGGTCGCGCGCAACGAGTCATTCGCCGAGCTCGACGAGCAACCGAACGACGGCGATGTGATCGCCTTGATCCCGCCGGTGGCGGGGGGCTGAACGCTGCCTTCGACGGAGCGGGGCTGAACCTTGCCCTGTCCTGACGCTGGTGAGGCTTCGATTCGCCGCACTACGGCGAGCCAAGCATGAGCTCGTCTACGCGCGCGCCCGATACGCCGAAGAATCGGAAGAACAACATCTTCGAGTCGGCTTCGATGATTCCGGCTCCGTACTCGCCGTTGAAGCGCATCCCGCTGCCGTCGACAGGCGTACCGAACTGGTAAGTGCTGGCTCCGCCGAGGCCGAGCACGATGAACGGCAGGCCGTCCACTTCGAGGCGCTCGTAGTCGTGGTCATGCCCTGCCAAAACCAGGTTGATACCCCACTCCTTGAACGGCCACTGCATCGCCAGGGTGGAGCCGTGAGTGCCGGACGAATACGGCGGATGGTGCATGACCGCGATTTTCCAACGCGCGGTCGAGCTCTTCAGCTTATCGGCGAGCCACTTGGCCTGCACGGAGTCGGGCGTCACTCCATCCGGCTCGCTGGGGTCGCTGTCGAGCACGAAGACTTGAACGCTTCCCCACGTGACGTCGTAGTAGCGCTCGTTGCCCGGCAACGCGAAGTAGTCGAGATACGGCTGGGCGAGCGCGGTGTACCAATCGTGATTGCCGAGCGCGGGGAAAAAGCGGTTCTTGCTGGCGCCGCGACCGAACGAGCCGCGATACGGGCAGATGAAGTCATGAAAGTACTGGCCGATGTTGGCGTCGATGGTGTCGGCGGCGCCGCTCGGGTAGTTGTTGTCGCCCGTCGTCACCATGAAGTCGGCGCGAAAGCTACGCACCAGACGCGCCACGCTCTCCTCGGCCGGCCCGGCGAAGCCGTAGTCGCCAAACACTGCGACGCGCGCGAGGATGCTCGGGTCAGCGACGCCCAACGGCCCGCACGACTGTCCGGCGGCGCCGCCGAATGCTGCGCCGCCACCGCTTGCGCTCGTCGCGCCCCCTAAACCGAGAGCCGAGGCCCCGCCGCGTGAGCCGACAGCCCCACCCGTCGGCGCTACGCCGAGCCCGCCGCCAACAGAGGAGCCACCCGCTCCGGAAGCGGCTCCTCCCAAAGCACCGTCTCCAGCTGCGGCGCCAAGGCAGTGGCCGCTGGGGCAGGCGGAAGCGCTGCCGCCCGAAACAACAGGCTGCGCCGGAATCGCAACTCGCGTACCGAGGCCCGTCGATCCGATTTCATCGCGACGGGCATTACAGGCGATCAAGCAAACGCCCACCACAAACGACGCAGGCTTGGACGTACCTACGACCGAAAACACAGAGCCAGACCTCGATCGCCTTCTTGATCCCCGCGTTTCAATGGCTCGACGGCAACTGATAGCAGTTTGCATGGACACACGCCGACTGCTCACCACAGTCGCCCGAACACCCCTTGGTCTGTCCAGAGAAGTGGCCATGGCGAAAACTTTCACGCGACCGGCGTGAAAATTTTCAGCGGGGTCACCTGAAGTGCACTCAGAATTCAGTGACGAACATTCGACGAACTTGTAAAGAATGGGACAGTTTTTGATGCCGTCGGGTGACAGACTGGGGCAAAGGTCAAGTCCGTGTCGTGCCCCGTCCGCCGGTAAAATCCGAGTCATCTGGTTGATCAGGCAAGAAATCCGCGCAGTCGCGAGGTCGTCTGGCGCCGCCCCGCGCAAAAGTCAGCTCGCGCGAGGCACAGCCCTCGCTGACGTTTTTTGAGGAAAGATGCAGAACCCGATCCTTTCGCTTCGTGAGTCCCTTTGCTTCCTGGCAAACGCCTGGCGAGCCGCCTCTCCATTGAGTTCGCGCTGGCGGAGCTTGGCCGTGCTCGGCGCGCTGGCTCTCACCAGTGTGGCTTGCAGCTCGGACAAGACCGCGAGCACCAACGGTGAGCCCAAGGAGCAGGCCTGTCAGATCGCCGACCCCACTCAGCCGCCCGATTTCGTGCAGCACGTGGGCTGCAAAGCCGACTTCACGGCACTCGCGTCGATTCCGCTCGACGCTACGATTCCCGGTGCCCGTTCTGCAAAGGTCGTCCTCGATCAATTGGACGCGACTTACCCGGACGCGCTGTACATGCAGAACAGCAACAAGTTCCAGATTCACTACGCCTTTACCTCGACGCATCTGTCGGGGAAGGGGCCTCAGGATCAGGTGCTGCCGACGGTGACCTCTCAGGCCGATTTCAGCCTCACGGAGTATTACAAGGCGACGCGCCGCTTCATCCTCGGCGCAGTCACTTACTACGAGGAGCCCAAAGTCTGGGCGCTCGAGATCGCGCCGTACGACACCGCCAGTCCGGCGATGATCGAGAAGCTCTACAAAGCCGTGCAGGCGGCCACCTATTTCGGCTCGGTGTTGAAGTTCCACCCCACCTCGGACGCCGTACTGGCGACGGCGAAGAACCTCTCGAGCGACGTGAAGGTGATCACCACCGACGAGATCTTCGCGCAAACGGACTACCAGCCCCTGAATTTGGCGACGGCCGAAGGTCAGCTGCGCTTTTTGAGTGCGGCTGACCTCGCGACCACCTACGTGGGGTTCCGCGACATCGTCGTACTCGACAGCGTGCCGAACGATATCTCGGTGGTCGCCGGCATGATTACCCAAGAATTTCAGACGCCACTCTCGCACGTCAACGTGCTCGCGCAAACCCGCGGCACACCCAACATGGGCCTGCGCAACGCGACCAAGCGCGCCGATCTCAAGGCTCTCGACGGACAATGGGTCAAGCTCGTGGTGGGTGCGAGCAACTGGTCGCTGGACGCCGTGACCAAGGACGAAGCGGACGCTTGGTGGGCGGCACACGCTCCGCCACCGGTCACGTTGCCCGACCTCGACACGTCGATCACCGATCTGCGCAACGTAGAGGACATGGTCGACGAAACCGGGCCCGGCACCCTGCAAACGCAGATCAAGAAGGCGATCCAAGCGTTTGGGACCAAGGCCAGCAACTACGGCGTACTCGCCAACACCGACAAAGTGCCGGTGCGACCGGGGTTCGGCATCCCCGTCTATTATTACGTACAATTCATGACGGAGAACGGGTTCTTCGATCGCGTGAACCAGTTGCTCGCTGATCCGGACTTCGTCAGCTCGGCCTCGGTGCGGGACGCGAAGCTCGCCGACCTCCGCAACGACATCGTTCAAGGAGAGGGAGTCACCGTCAACCAGGACTTCCAAGACCTCTTGAAGGCGAAGCTCGACGCGGACTTCCCCGGCATGACCATGCGCTTCCGCACCAGCACGAACGCGGAAGATCTGGACGGCTTTCCGTGCGCCGGCTGCTACGACTCGCACACGGGCGACCCCGCCGATTGGGAGGGCAGCTTGCTCAGGGCCATCCGCAGGGCCTGGTCCGGGGTCTGGTACTACCGCACCTTCGAGGAGCGCACCTATCACAGCATCGACCACACCAAGGTCGGCATGGGTCTGCTCGTGCACCACAACTTCCCGGCTGAAGAGGCCAACGGCGTGGCGTCGACCGCAAATCCGTACGATCCGACGGGGAGCGAGCCCGGCTTTTACGTGAACGTGCAATGGGGCGGGGACGCTGAGGTCGTGCATCCACCCCCCGGCGTCACCAGCGATCAGTTCATCTACTTTTACGACCAAACCACCCAAACCCAGAGCTATCTCGCGCATTCGAACCTGATCGCAGATGGCACGCACGTCCTCGACCAGGGCCAGCTGATTGAGCTCGGTGACGCGCTATCCGCCATCCACGCACGTTTCCGCCCCGCCTACGGGCCTGGCGTCGGCACGAATTCCTGGTACGCGATGGACGTGGAATTCAAGTTCGACGACGAAGGCTTCACGGACGGCGTCGCTCACCTGCAGGTGAAGCAGGCCCGGCCGTACCCAGGGCGCGGAGGAACGCAGTGATCTCAGGGACCACGCTGCGTCGGTATCGACACGCGACCGCACTCGCGAGCCTGAGCTGGCTCGCGGCTCTACTCACGCTGCCGGCCTGCGGCTCCGACGCCAAGAGCACTGACGCGGCCGGCGGCGGAACCGGAAGCGCGACGGGTCCGCTGTTGCCCTGGGCCGTCGGCAATAAGTGGACGTATCGAGTCACAGACTCTGCCGGTGTGACCGACAAGACCACGACCATCTTGGCGGAGGAAGCGGTAGGCGGTGACGGGCCGAACAAGGACCTGATGGCCTATCGGGTGGAGACGCGCAAAGGCACCGATCTAACCGATAAGACCGAAAGCTTTCAGGCGCCGGACAGCAGCGCGCCCGATCGCATCCTGCGCTATCGCGAGCTCTCCTACGGCGCGAAGACGGGCCTCGTTCAGCTCGATGAGTGGTGGGATCCCTCGCGCGTGCACATCGACGGCACGCGTGCCACGGCGGACAACAGCTTTCTCGACGCCTACACCGAATACAAGCTGAACGCGGGTGACACGGTGGCCACCTCCGCCGTCGTGCACGACCTCTGGAACGTCATCTCCATCGACGAGCCGCTCGACGTACCAAAGGGGCACTTCGCGCACACCATCCACTTCGAAAAGATCGGCGGCAGCACCAAGGACTACTGGTACGCGCGCGGCGTCGGCAAGCTCAAGGAGACCGGTTCTCAAACCGAAGAGCTGGTCGACTATACGCTCGGCAGCCCGGTGAACGGATCCACCCCATGAACGAGGCGGTTGCTCGTCAAAAAAACGATGAGCGGATGACCGCGGATCGCGAAGAGACCAAGTATTTGGTGCCAAAACAGCAGCTCGACGGCCTGGTGCGAGCAGTCAGCAAGCACCTCTCGCAGCATCGTTTCACGGGAGAGGGCGCCAATCGTCTGCCCGATCCGCACCACTTCGTGACCACGATCTACTTCGACACGCCGACGCGCCGCCACTTTCGCGACGCGGTCGGCAGCATGGCCTTCAACGTCAAAGTGCGGGCCAAAGAATACTACGATGTGCACCCGTCGCTGGCGGAGCTCGCGACTGACCCGGCGCAGATCGTTCGCTTTCAGCCGTGGGTGTGGTTCGAGATCAAGCGCCGCGATGGCACGAAGACCAGCAAGCGCCGCTTCCGGCTACCCAAGTGCGACATTCCCAACGTGCTGCAGGCAGATCGGCTCTCGGCCGAGGCGCTGCTGATTGAGTCGGAGCGGGAGGTCGCGATGGCTGGCCTCTCGGAGCTCGCGGCATATGTGCAAGCCCTCGGCGAGCCGCTGTGCGCCGACACGCTCGTGAACTATCGGCGACTCTCGTTCCAGAACGACGACAGCACGCTGCGCGTCACCTTGGACCTCGGACTTGGCTTCTACTCCCCCCCCGAGGATCTGTGGAGCCGAAAGCGCGCGCTCGTCAGGAACACACTCGGCAGCGAACGCGGACGAGTCGGCTTCGCGGTGCTCGAGGTGAAGCGCCGCGCTCCCCTCCCCGACTGGCTCGTACAGACGCTGGACGCGATTTCACTCGAGCCAGTTTCGTTCAGCAAGTTCGTGGCCGGGGCCAAAGCCGTGCGCGAGCCCTGAGCGCGGGCGACGCGCACGCGCGCCACACGCGCAACAACGCCCCGCTTTCGTCGGCAAATGCGAGCTTTGGCGCGCTCCCGTCGGCCGGGTTAGACTCGGCGCGCCCGTGACATTTCCTTATCGCATCGGCGTCGACGAGAACGGGCTGGGGGCCCGTCTAGGTCCGATGATCGTCACCGCGGTGCTCGCTCGAGTGGACGAACGCGGCAGCCGCACCCTCGGCCGCAAGTTGCCGAAGCGAATTCGCGCGGACTTGGACGACTCGAAGCGCCTCGTATCTCACGGCGACGTGCGGCTCGCCGAGGCCTGGGCGCGCAGCTTGAGCCCCGGTACGCCGCGAAGCCCCCAAGCATTGCTCGACACCCTGTTGCTCGAGTCGAAGCGTACGCTCTCCGAGCCTTGCCCCTCCCACGTCAAGAGCCAGTGCTGGAACGCGCGTGGGGAAGATTTCCAGGCCGACAGCGAGCTCTGCCAACGCATCGAAAAGCAGCGCGAAGCGCTGGCAGAGCGCGGCGTCACCTTGGTCTCGGCCGTGTCGAGCGTATGGTGCACGAAGCGCTTGAACGAAGCGCGCGAACGCGGGGTGAACCGTTTCGTGGCGGACTTGCACGCAATGGAAGCGCTCGTGCTCTCGCTACGGGAGCGGGCTCGGGACAATGTCGTCGCCACCTGCGGTAAAGTCGGTGGCATCGGCAGCTACGGCAAATTCTTCGGTCCGCTGAACGGAGTCCTACACAGCGTAGTGGAGGAAGGCCACAAGCAGAGCCGCTACTATTTTCCCAGCGTTGGCGAGCTTCACTTCGTGCGCGATGCAGACGCCAGCAATCCGCTCGTCATGCTGGCGTCCCTGGTTGGCAAATACGTGCGCGAGCTCTTGATGGCGCGCATCGTACGCTTTTATCCAGAACACGGCGAAGGCGACGCCTCACCGAGCGGCTACCACGACCCCGTCAGCGATGCCTTCGTGGAGCGCACGCTGCTCGCTCGACACAACCGGCGCGTGCCCGACACCTGCTTCGAGCGCGCGCGCGCTGCCGAACAGCTCGTAAAACCGCGAGTGCGGGCTGAGCGGGCATGAGCACCGAACGAGTTCAGTCCGAGCGCATTCTGTCGGGCCCGCTGGGCCTCGAGATCGCGCGTTTCGGCACGCCGCTCGCGCTCGGCATGGGCCTGCAAACGGCGTTCAACTTGGTCGACGCATACATCATTGGCGAATTGGAGCCTGAGCTTGCCGGGCCGTCGCTCGGCGCGATCGGGATTTGCGATCAGCTGGCGGCGCTCGGTACCATCGTCAGCTACGGCCTCACCGTCGCGGCCGGAGCGCTGATCAGTCGACGCATGGGTGAGCGCGATGAAGCCAGCGCCGCGCGCGTCTCGCTACAGTCGCTGCTCCTGATCGGCGCGCTGTCGGTGATTTTCGGCTTCTTGGGGATCTTCGGCGCCGATTGGCTGGTCGAGAGCGCGGTCGGTGCCAAGGGCAAAGTGGCAAGCCTGGGGGTGCCGTATCTGCGGCTAATGATGGGCGGCAGCTTCAGCATCTTCCTGCTCTTGCACCTGACCGGTACGCTGCGCGCGCTCGGCAGCAGCAAGACACCAGTCTTCTTGCTGCTGCTCGCCAATGTCGTGAACTTTCTGTTGGCCGTATTGCTCGTTTATGGCGATGGACCGGCCCCAGCCATGTTTCGCTGGGGGCCGCCACTCGCGCACTTGCTACACCTGCCGCGGCTCGCGCTGATGGGCGCCGCTTGGGCCACCCTGATTGCGCGGGCCGTCGTGCTCGTACCGCTGGCGCTGATTTTGCTGCGGCGCTTTGGCCTGCCGCGCTTACGCGAGGGCCTTCGTGTCGATCTGCCCACGTTGCGCCATGTGATTGGACTCGGCTGGCCTTCGAGCGCGCAGCTCGTGGTGCGCATCGTGGCGATGTTGTTCACGCATGCGCTCGTCGCGCGCACCTTCACGACCTCGACCGATCAGACCGCCACCACGGCCCTCGGCATCGTCTTCCGACTCGAGACCATGGCGCTGTTCATCGGGCTCGGGTGGGGCAGCGCCGCGCAAACCTTCGTGGGCCAAAATCTGGGCGCCACCAACGCGCTGCGCGCCAAACAAAGCGGCTGGTACGCCGCGTTGTTCAACGCGGTGACGATGGCCGTGCTGGCGATTGTGTATTGGACGTTCGGACGCCGCATCGTCGGCTGGTTCGACAGCGATCCCGAAGTCATCGCGCTAGCTCTCGAGTACTTCCGCTGGGTGGGGCTGAGCTATGTGGCGCTCGGGACTGGAGTCGTACTCGGCTCCGCAATTCAGGGCGCCGGAGCCACGCGCCAAGCCTTGATGCTCGATGCGGCGGTGGTGGTCTGTTTCCAACTTCCGGCGAGCTTGCTCGCGGTGTCGCTGCCCTCGGCTCGAACCGCCGGGCTCTGGCAAGCGGTGGCGCTCACCTACGTCGCGTTCGCGCTGGTGCATCTTTATAGCTATTGGCGCGGGCGTTTTCTGACGGCGGCGCTCGCCTAGCGGCGCCAAGGTTTGCGCGGCTGGGGCCGCGTGCCAGAGTCTCGGCGTTTCATGGTGAAGTC
>JAEUAF010000351.1 GCA_019695485.1 Sorangium sp. | reverse complement strand
CTGCTAGAAGCGGGGCCCATGCCACGCGCCGTCAGCTACTGCTTCGGCCGAGCTCTCGATTTCGACAACGAGCCCGCGGCGCTATTGTACCTCGCGCACGGCGCCGATCCGAACCTCGTGGTGCCGTGGCAGGAAGGACGGTCGCACCTCCACAAGGCCGTTCTCCACCGGCGGCCCTTGAGAACCCTCCAAGCGATGCTCGATCACGGAGCAGATCCAAACCTACCCGATGCCCACGGACTGAGCCCGTATCGCCACGCCGTCCGTCGCGGAGAACAGGCTATTTCCGCCCTACTCGAGCAGGCTGGCGCCGACCGGCACAGCCCGAGCGCGGAAGATCGCGCACTCGGGGCGCTTGTGGCTGGAAGCGCGGCGCCGAGCCGGCAGAGCGCAAAGCCCGATCGCGACCTGCTCGTGCGCGCGGCGCGCCGCAACGACGTCGCCGAAATCGCACGGCTGATCGCCGCAGGCGCCGACGTGAATGCGGGGCTCGACCTGCCGCCTCTCCACGCGGCGTGTTACGCGGGCCACCTCGCTGCGGCACGCCTGCTCGTGCAACACGGCGCGAGTCTCAGCCAGAAGAGCGGCTACGGGGGCTCGCCGCTCGATACGTGCATCTACGGCTCGACCCACTGCTGCGACGAGCAGGGCGGCCCAGGCACCCTAGCTCCCGAAGAGGTCGCAGCGCGGGACTACGCTGAGCTCGCGACCTGGCTCGTCGAGCAGGGCGCGGAACTGCCGTCCTCGCTCTGGGGTGGGAGCGAGAGCGTGCAGGAAGCGCTGCACCGGCTCGGCATGACCGACCCGGGCTAGGCGCTCGCAGGAGTGGGGTTCCGATCGAGGGCCTGTGAAGCGCTGGGCTCCCGGGCCTCGATTGGTGTAATCTGAGGCGGATTCCTGTGGAGCAGCCCTCGCGCCTCGAGCAACAACTCGCCTTCATCAAAGAGCTCGACCAGCTCAAGCTCATCCAGCGAAAGAGCTTCGTGTCTCGCACGCGTCGCCTGGAGACGAGCGCCGAGCACTCCTGGCCTGTGGCGCTGATGGGCTGGGTGTTGTTCGAGCACGCCGCCCCGGGCGGAGTTCAGATGGACCGCGTCGTGCGCATGCTGCTCGTACACGACGTCGTGGAGATCGACGCCGGGGACACCCTTCTTTATGCGGAGGAGGAGGCTCACGCGGCGCAACGGCAACGTGAGGGCGAGGCCGCCACACGCCTGTTCGGACTGTTGCCAGAGCCGCAGTCGAGCGAATTTCGCAGCTTGTGGGAAGAGTTCGAGGCGCGCGAAACCCCCGACGCTAAGTTCGCCGCGGCCATCGACCGACTCCAGCCCCTACTCCAGAACTACATGACCGAAGGCGCAGCCTGGCGACGCCACGGCATCACGGTGAGCGACGTCTACGAAAAGAATCGCCACATCGCCGAGGGCTCGCCTGTCCTGTGGGCGGCCGCTGTCGAGCTCATCGAGCTCTCGATCAAGCGCTGCTACCTGAAGCACGAAATCTGAGTCAGCGGCGCGGCTGGCACTTCGCGAGCGCACGGCAACTAACGTTTGCCAAGCGCGACGGCGACTCAAATACGCGCAACTTCGACGACGCCGTTCACCTTCGCCAGCGCCTTCATCACATTCTTGAGCTGGCTCAAATCACTGCAATGAAACGTGAACACGTTGCGCGCTCGGCCGTCGTCGCCCGCGCGACAGTTGGCCTCACTGATATTGATGCTCTGCGCGCTGAAGGTCTGACTGACCACCGCCAAAATCCCAGGCTTATTCGCGGTCGTGACGCAGATCTGCACGGGTCGATTGATCTTGGCTTTGGTGTCCCACTGCACGTCGATGCGCCGCTCGGGATCGGTGTCGAACGCCTTCGGGCACTCGCGGCGGTGAATGGTGACGCCGCGACCGCGCGTGATAAAGCCGATGATGCCGTCACCTGGCAACGGATTGCAGCACTTGGCGTAGCGCACGAGCACGTCGTCGATGCCGTTGACGGTAATGCCGCCAGCGTCGCGCCCGGTCATCTTGCGCACGAGCTGCTCGATGCGCCCAGCCTTGAATTGGGTGGGCGGCTCGCTGTCGGGGGCGTCGTGGCGCTGAATCGACTCCACGACCTTGTCGCTCGCAACTTTGCCGTAGCCGATGTCGAGCAGCAGGTCGTCGAGGTGGTGGTGACCGAAATGTTCGGCAACGCGCCGGATCTCGGCGTCGCTGCGCGCGAACTTGGCGAAGCTGAGCCCGGAGTCTCGCATCTCCGATTCCAACAGCTCCTTGCCGAGGTTCACGCTCTTCTGGCGCTGCTCGACGCGGAGCATGGCGCGAATCCGCGAGCGCGCGCGGGTGGTGACGCAGAACTCCAGCCAGTCCTTGCTCGGCTCTTGATTGTTCGACGTCATGATCTCCATGACGTCGCCATTCTTGAGCTTGTAGCGCAGGGGAACGATCTGCCCGTTCGCCCGCGCGCCGGAACAGTGCTCTCCAACTTCGGAGTGAATCGCGTACGCGAAGTCGATCGGCGTCGAACCGCGGGGCAACACGCGCAGCTCGCCCTTGGGCGTAAAGACGTAAACTTCGTCCGGGAAGAGGTCGATCTTCACGCTCTCGAGGAACTCGACGGGATCCTTCAGCGTCTGCTGGAACTCGGCCAGCTCGCGCAGCCAACTAAACTTCTCGGCGTCCTTCGGGTCGACGCCGCCCGAGCCGCGCTCCTTGTACTTCCAGTGAGCTGCGATGCCATGCTCGGCCACACGGTGCATCTCGTGCGTGCGGATCTGGATCTCGATGCGTTGCCGCCCGGGCCCAATCACAGTCGTATGCAGCGACTGGTACATGTTGGGCTTGGGTAGCGCGATATAGTCCTTGAAACGCCCCGGGATCGGCACCCAACGCGAATGCATGGCGCCGAGCGCGGCATAGCAATCCGCCACCGATTCGACCCCGATGCGAAATGCCAGCGTGTCGAAGACCTGCTCGAATTCGCATTGTTGCTCCTTCATCTTGCGATGAACGGAGTACATGTGTTTCGCGCGCCCGGTGACGTCAGCCGCGTAGCCCTGTTCGGCTAGCCGCGAAGTGATGGTGCGGCACACGCTCTCGATATAGCGGTCCCGCTCTTTCCTGGTCTTGGAGAGCTTCGTCGAAAGTTCGCGAAACGCCTCGGGCTCCAAGTGCCGGAAGCTCAGATCTTCGAGCTCGCTCTTGATGCGCTGCATACCGAGGCGCGCGGCGAGCGGCGCGTAAATATCGATGGTCTCGCGCGCGATGCGTTCCTGCGCGTCGGGCTTCATGTGCTCGAGCGTGCGCATGTTGTCGAGCCGGTCGCACAGCTTGACCAGCAGGACCCTGAGGTCCTGCGCCATGGCGACCACCATCTTGCGGAAGCTCTCGGCCTGGCGATCTTCGCGAGAGTTGAAGTTGAACTTGCCTAGCTTGGTGACCCCATCGACGATGCTGGCGATCTCCGCGCCAAACTCGCCCTCGATGGTTTCGCGCGTCGCGGCGCTATCCTCCACGACGTCGTGTAGGAGCCCCGCGCACACACTCGCCGTATCCAAGCGGAGGTCGGCGATGATGCTCGCCACGCTTACCGGGTGGACCAGGTAGGGGTCACCACTCTTCCGCAGCTGCTCACGGTGCGCCCATTCCGCGAACTGGTAGGCGCGCCGGATGAGCTCGCCATCGGCCGCTGGGTGATAGGCCTGAACGATGTCTACTAGCGCCTCAGATGACAGCACGGGAAAACCGTCATACCAACGTAACACCCGAGTATGGGCTTGGCTATGGCCCCCCAGTAATGACTGAAGCCCTTCAATTACAGGCGCTTATATGGCGATTTGCGCCTGGCTGCGGGCAGCGCGGGCGCTCGCCCAGCCCTCCAGTGCCGACAAACCGCGCTCTGCCATTGCCTCGTATTTCATACGTTTTTTGAGGCGGCTGCCCTCCCAGGGCGGCAAATGCGAGAAGGTGATGTTGGACGGCTGATAGTCCTCGGCGTGCCGGGACAAGTGGGTCAAGAGCCCCCCGAGCGCAGTGCTCGCCGGTGGCAGCAACACTTCAACGCCCGCGAGCCGGTCGATCAGAATCAACGCCGCTAGCAGGCCAAGCCCGGCGCTTTCCACGTAGCCCTCGGTGCCTGCGATCTGTCCGGCGAAGTACAGGCCCGGCGCCGCCAGGCATTCGAGCGTGCCCGAGAGGTGTTTCGGGGCGTTGATGAACGTGTTGCGATGCACCGCTCCGAAGCGCTGAAACTCGGCCGCCTCGAGCCCCGGAATCATGCGGAACACGCGCTGCTGCTCGGGCCAGGCCATTCGAGTCTGAAAGCCGACGAGGTTGTAGGCGGAGCCCGCGTCGTCCTCCTTGCGGAGTTGAACCACGGCGTAGGGCCACCGCCCAGTGCGCGGATCGGTTAGCCCGACTGGCTTCATCGGCCCGAAAGAGAGGGTCTGTTCGCCGCGTTCGGCCATCACTTCGATCGGCAAGCAGCCCTCGAAGTAGCGCACCTGTTCGAACGCTTTGGGCTCGACTTTGCGGGCTGCGCGAATCTCTCGGACAAACGCGAAATACTGGGCTTCGTCGAG
>JAEUAF010000270.1 GCA_019695485.1 Sorangium sp. | reverse complement strand
TCGAGCAGTCGCGACTCGCGGCCCTGGCGCAAAACGATGCCATCGCTGAGGCTCTGGCACTCGCCAGCGAGGGAGCCATTGCGCTCTATCGAGCGGACTGGCCACGCGCCGCGCGCGCGCTCGAGCTCGCGCGACAACGACTCGCGGGTCGTGAAGAGCTCGACGCGGAGGAACTCGCCCGACTGGAGCACAACCTCGGCGTCGTCGCGCTCTACGAGCACCGCCTGGAGAGTGCGGCCAGCGATTTCGAGCGCTCCTTGGCGACCAAACGCGCACTCGGCGATCGGGCCGGAGTGCGCTCTTGCCTCTTGAACCTCGGCCTCGCGCTGATTCGCCTGCGCCGTTTCGATGACGCGGAGCCGGTGCTTGCGGAGGCCATTGAACTCGCCCGCTCGCTCGGTCAAGCCGCGGGCGAAGCCTGGTGCCTGGCTGCGCGCGCCGAGCTCGAGGTACGGCGCGGCGACGCGCGCGCCGCGGAGCGCACCATCGAGGAGGCCACTCAGCTGGCTGCGGCCCCGCCGGTCGTGCGTGCTGACTTGCTGCTGCTGGACGCCGAAGTCGCGCTGCTCGACGGCGATAGCGCGCGCGCACAAGAAACTCTCACGCGCCTCGACGCCACGCTGAGTGCGAGCGATGCCTCGATCGGCGCCCGCGCGCTGTTGATCGAAGCGGAGGCAGCGCTCTGCCATTTGCCCGCAGACCGCAGGCTCTCTGCGCGGCTTTCGGTGCGCGCGCTGCGTCTCGCGCGGAGCGCGCGCCTGCCCGAGCTCGAAATACTCGGCCGAGCCATGCTCCGCCGCGCTCGCAGACGATCCGAAGCCAAGCCGGAGTGCTATGTCGAAGGCATGCCGGAAGCGGAACACCCCGAGTGGCAGTGGTTGCGCGAGGTCGCGACAGGCCTCGATCGCGACCAAGCGACCACCGCGCTCTGTCGAGTCGTCGTGACGCGCACTCGCGCAGAACGGGTCATCATCTGTCTGAGTGGAGCGACGAGTCCCCCGACTCTCGGCTGGGGTACGGATCTCGACGGTTTCGAGCTGCCGAGCGCGGCTGAGCGACTCGACCCAACGTTCATCCAATCGGTGCTGGCCTCGGATTCCCCGGTCTACAAGCCCAGCCTCGACAGCGGTTCACGCATCGCCGCGCGCGCCGCGGTTGGCCCCTCGCGCTGGGTCGTGGTGGTCGCCGAGCACCGCTTTCGCTCGCACCACTTCGACGCGCTCGACGCGCAAGCCCTCACGCGCTGGGCGACGCTGGCAGCCATCGCCCTGCGCCTCGGCGAAAGCCGCGAACCTACGGCCATCCAAGCCGCGCTGCCTGTGGCGAGCACCGAAATCTCGACCCGCGTTCCCGCCCGCGCTCGTCGCCATCATTTTCCAGAAATCATCGGCCAGAGCGCGGCGCTCGGCCGTGCACTCGACCGGCTCGACGCGGCGGTCGACAGCAATTTGCCTGTACTCCTTCGCGGCGAAACAGGGACCGGCAAAGAGCTATTCGCGCGCGCGCTGCACCAACAAGGGCCGCGCCGAGGCCGCGCCTTGGTCGCGGTCAATTGCGGAGCCATTCCCGACAACCTGTTCGAGTCCGAGTTCTTTGGTCACGCGCGCGGCGCGTTCACCGGCGCAGACCGCGCGCGCCCGGGCCTGGTCGCGCAGGCCGAAGGCGGAACACTATTTCTCGATGAGGTTGCAGAGCTCAGTCTCGCCCGGCAAGCGGCGCTCCTGCGGCTGCTCGAGAGCTCGGTCTATCGGAGCATCGGCAGTGACGACGAGCGTCGCGCCGCTGTTCGGATCGTGGCGGCCACACACCGCGACCTGCAGGCGGAAGCCGAACAAGGACGCTTCCGCTTCGACCTCTTGTTTCGTTTGAATGTGCTAGAAATTGCCGTGCCTCCGCTGCGCGCGCGGCGTCAGGACCTTCTCGAGCTCATCAGCGCGTTCCTTAGGCGCGCTCGGGCCGACTTGGAGTTTTCCGAGGCTGCGCTCGCCGCCCTACGCGGCTACGGCTGGCCCGGGAATGTGCGTGAACTCGAGCACCTGCTGCAGCGTCTGCTCGCGCTCGGCGTCGCCGAGGTCGACGTCGCCGACTTGCCGCGCGCAATTCGAGCTTGTCAGCCGCCCACCAGCCTGCCCGGCGCTGGCGGCGCTGAGTCGAGCCTGGAGCTCGCACGCGCTGAAGTCACGCGCGCGCTGGCCGACGCCGGAGGTAACATCACGCACGCGGCGCGCGCCCTCGGTCTCACCCGACACGGACTCAAGAAGCGCATGTTGCGCCTCGGCGTGCGAACCCGAGGGGCCCAACATGGTTAGGCGCTCCATCCGACTCAGGCTGACGAGCCTTGCCCTAGTCTCGCTCGCCGCTTGTAGCTCACGCGACGTCAGCATCGACTCAGGACGCGGCGGCTCCGCAGGGGCGGGGGCCACGATCGCCGGAGGCGCGAGCGGCTCTGGGAGCGGTGGCCTTGGGAGCAGCGGCACGAGCAGCCAAAGTGGCGCTGGCGGAAAGGCCGACACCGATTGCGCGCTCGCCGCGCAAGGCATCGCGATTTACGGCTCGTGGGACGAGCTCGGCTATCCGCCGTACGCCCTGGACGGCTGTCGTTTGGCCTACATCGCGCCCGACGGCTCGTTGCGCTTGCAGGACCTCGTCAGCCACGACGAACAAGTGCTCGACGCTCCCGAAGCGGTCCCGGGTCGCCCGACGCTGTCGCCAAGCACAGTGGCCTGGCAGGCCCGCGTGAATGGCGAAAGCGTGGTGCGCGTCCTCAACAGCGGAATCATCATCACTGTCACGGGTGAATTCCAGCACGCCGAGGAGCCCAAAGTGTTCGCTGACAGCGTCGTCTTCAGCGCCTTCAGCAGCGCCGACCCGCATTCGGATTGCGACGTGCTGCTCTACGACGTGGCGACCGGGACGCTCGGGGTCGCAATCGGCGGCGCTGGCCAACAGCGCTTTGCAGACATCTCTGCGGACTTCGTGGCCGCCAGCGACTTCTCCGAGGATCCTAACGGGTACTTCGACCTAGGCGGCAGCGTGGCCGACATCGTGATCTACTCGCGCGCGAACGGCACGTTCACGCGCCGCGCGCGGCCTGGCAAGCAAGCCTTTCCGTTGCTCGGGAACGACGGCACGCTGGCCTACTTGGAGTGGGGTTCCGTGCATCCGGAGCCGAAGTTCAGCGCCTTCGCGCTGATGACCGGCAGCGTCAGCACCCCGCCCGAAGGCGACGCGCTCATTCGCAACATCCAAACCGATCCGAGCTATCTCAGGCCGGCGCTGCGCGGCAATCTGCTCGACTTCGTCGATTCCTCCCTGGGTAGCCCCACCTTGTATCGCGCGTCGCTGAATCCACGCAGCGAGCCGACGGCGGCGATAGAAGGCACGGGCGTTCAATCGCTGCTTGGACCAGCCAGCACCGACGCCTGGACGTTGCTCGGTCAGCGCCTGGCGAGCGGGCCCGTGTTGCGGGTGCTCGCGCGCTGAACCGCGTGCCTCTGGCGGCTCACTCCGCCGGATCAGCGTAGATGATGCCGCGACCGCTGGTCCCGAGAAATACGCGCCCAGCATGCTTGGGGTCACCTGCGATCACGTTCAAGTAGCCAAAGCGGTGCGCCGGATCATCGATATGCACGAAGCTCTGCCCGCCATCGTCGGAGCGGAACACGCCGTCCTCGTGGTCGATGGTGCCTCCGACGTAGATGGCCGGGTAGTCGCCGTCATGCAGGGGTTTGCCAAAGCCAACACCGTACGCCATTTGCACATTGGGCAGCGTGGCCAGCCCGCTCCCGAACTCCGTCGAGTGATAGAGCCCTCCTGCCGTGGGCAACCACACATCGCCGGCTATGCCGAACACGCTGCGCGCGCGAACTGCGGCGCGCGGCAACCCCGCTGCCATGGAGACGAAGCTCATGCCGCCGTCAGTGCTCGCAAAGAACTCGCTGCCGTTCGAGGCAACGGCGTAGAACGCCCGCGCGTTCACGCGATCTGAAGTCACTTTGGCGGCATTGGGAAGCCCGCTGGTAGCCGTCCAAGTGGCGCCCGCATCGCGCGAATAGGCCGGAACGGCGCCCTGCGGAGCCCACAGGATCACGCTCGCATCGGCCGCGATGGCCACCGTGCCCTGGCCGCGGCTGCCGGTCGGCTCTGCGGGAAACGCCGTAAACGTCGCGCCGCCGTCATGAGAAATCGCGCCGCGTTTGCCGCTTCCACTGCCGACGCGCACCACGACTTCCGGCGACGACTCGGCGAAGTCGAGGCTACTAGTGTTGCCGAACACGGGATTATTGAACATGCCCGCGGGCGGCGGGCGATCCAAGTCATCGTGCCGAAAACCACCGATATCGCCGACCCCGCTCAACAGCTCCGCCCCCGCGGGCGGCACGGCCAGGTCGAGCGGCACGGTTTCCTCGAGGCCCTGATTGCGAAACGTCCAGTGCGTCGCGCCGCAGGCATCAACGTCATCGCTCCACCAAATCCCTTGCCCGGTAATATAGAGGGCGCGGCTCGAATTGAACGGATCGATCTCGATGTCCCCCATCCAACCCGTGGCGCTCACCTCGGCCTTCGGGTTTCCGAAGCGCAGATATTCAGCGCCCGCCTCGTCGCGCACTGCGCCCGCACCTAACGCGGTCCAGTGTGCGCCATCGTCGGTGCTGCGGTAAATTTCGTCAGGTGACCAATCGTCGAGAGTGGTCACGAGCAGCGTGCCCGGCCGGCTCGCGTCGAGTGAGATGCCCCCGAAGCGCCGCTTCATAGCGGCGGGCGGGGAAATGTCCGTCCAGACGCCGCTGGCAGGGTCGTATTTAGTGACCGCGCCGTTGGTTACGTTGTTGGGGCCGGGTTGGTCCGCGAACACCAGATACAGCTTGCCGTTCGCCGAACGCAGCGCATGGTGGGGCATTAGGCCGCTCGGTGTGCCAGGCACTGGCAGCCAGGTGATGCCGAAATCCGTGGAGCGATAGAGCGAACTCTCGCTATTGCTCGCGACCCCGACGTAGAGCGTGGCAGCGCCTCGCTCTGCGTCACCGCTCGTCGGATCTGCGAGCACGAAGCTCAAGCCGATGTTGGCCATGCCAGTCGCGGGAAAGCTGGTGATTTGGGCCCAATTGGCCCCGCTATCAGCCGTCTTCCACAGACCCTGGGTGCGCGAAGCGAAGTACAAGGTGCTGGGCTTCTGCGGATCGACCAGCAGGCGCTCACCCATCGAGCGGCCATCGGCGTTGCCACCCATCGGAGTGGGCAGCGCGCTGCGCGCCCAGGTCAGGCCCGCATCAGCCGAGCGCAACAGAGCCCCGTTACCAGCCGTGGTGTACATGCCAGCCGCCAAGTAGACCACGTTGGGATCACGCGGGTCGAAAGCGATGCTCTCGATGCCCATCAGATTGGAGGTCGAACGGTCGAGCCAGTCGGTGACCGGCATCCAGTGGTCGCCGTTCCAACGATAAGCCCCGCCCACGTCCGTGCGCGCGAACACCAGGTCGCGCGCGATTGGACTCCACACGATGCCAGTCACGAAGCCGCCGCCAAGGATGGCGACCGAGCGATACCGGTACGGTCCCGTGGGCGTCGCGTCGTCGATAATCGGCGCCGTCAATGTGGACTTCGTGCCGTCGCTCGGCGTGCAATTCGCGAGCGGGGTCTCGCCGCCCGCGCTCCCCCCTGCGCCGAGGGCGCCGGCGTGGACCGCGTGGCTCGGGCCGCAGGCCACCAGCAACGTCGACAACAGGGCTTCCAAACCAAAGAACGAACCAGAAGAACGCTTCATCAGGGAGACTCGGGTGAACCGGAAAGGCCGGGCTTTCGAAGTGGCAGCCGGGCGGCCCAGACTGATGACGGTTCAGCTTGGATTATTAGCGCAACTTTGTTTAGAAATCCCCCGCCCGCAGCCAGATTCGAGGGGGACGTGGTAAGGACGGGGCCGATGATTTCGGCCTCGCACCTCACGAAAGACTACGGAACCGTGGTGGCGGTCCGCGACGTTTCGTTCGAGGTGGGCCGGGGGGAAGTCGTGGGATTTCTCGGCCCCAACGGAGCTGGCAAAAGCACGACGTTGCGGATCTTGGCCGGGTTTCTGGGCGCGACCAGCGGACAGGTCAGCATCGCAGGCCACGATGTGACCCGCGAGCCGCTGCTGGCCCGTGAAAAACTCGGCTACATGCCGGAAGCGGCGCCACTCTACCCGGAAATGCGGGTGCGCGAGTACCTGAGCTTTCGAGCCGCCATCAAGCGCGTGCCGAGGAAGCAGCGCCGATCGCGAGTCGACCAAGCCATGGAGCAGGCCGGCGTGCGCGACATGGCCGACACTCTGATTTTGCACCTCTCCAAAGGCTACCGACAGCGAGTCGGGCTCGCCGACGCCCTAGTCGCAGCGCCTCCACTGTTGATCCTGGACGAGCCGACGGCTGGCCTCGATCCCAACCAAATTCGTGAAGTGCGAAAGCTTGTCCGCGAGCTCGGCAAGACGCACACCATCTTGCTCTCGACCCACATTCTCTCCGAGGTGGAGACCACCTGCGATCGCGCGCTGGTGATCGACCGCGGCAAGCTGGTCGCGGAGGGGACGCTGGCCGAGCTCACGCGCCTCGGCAAATCGAAGACGCTGCAGGCGGAGCTCAGCGATCCGGAACGGCGCGCCGAGGCCGCGCTCGCGGGCATGCCCGGAGTGGTCACGCTGCGCCGCGGCGACCCCAGCGACACGCTGTATCTAGACCTCGCGGCCGAGGCCGTAGCCGCGGATGTGGCGCAAGAAGTCGCGCGGCGCTGCGTGAACGCCGGCATCGGGGTGCGCTCGCTCGTCCCCAGCAAGACCACGCTCGAGGAAGTGTTCTCTGCCCTCACCGAGGCGGAGCCGCCCGCGCCCGCCGCGCCAACGACGCCTGCGGCGAATCCCGGAGCCCCTCCCGAAGCGCCCAAAGCATCGACCAACGGTGACGCGGGATGAGCGGTTTGTTGGCGGTCTATCGGCGCGAGATGTTGAGCCTGTGGGTCACGCCGCTGGCCTGGGTGCTGCTGGTCGTATTTCTGCTGCTCGAAGGCACCATTTTCTACTCGATCGTCGTGCACTTCACGACCCTGCCGGACGTGGCCGCCGACACCGGTCCGGTGCAGGCCTTCTTCGGGCAAGAGTCGATCCTGCTGCTGCTGACGCTGATCTTGGTATGCCCCGCACTTACGATGCGAAGCTTCGCGGAGGAACGCAAGAGCGGCACCATCGAAACCCTGCTGACCGCGCCGGTGACCGCGACCTCGGTGGTGCTGGGCAAATACTTCGCGGTGCTATCGACCTACGTGCTGATGTGGGCCCCGACCACGCTCTACGTCGTGATCCTGCGCAAGACCGGCAGCGTCGACTGGCATATCGTGGGAACGAGCTACTTGGGGCTGTTCGGAGTCGGCGCGAGTTACCTCGCGATTGGCACCCTGATGAGCGCGCTCACCAAGAGCCAGCTGGTGGCCCTGCTGCTGACGATCCTGGTGGTTTTCGGCCTATTCGTGATGGGCGTGGGCGAGTACGTGTTCGAGGCGGGCCCGTT
>JAEUAF010000620.1 GCA_019695485.1 Sorangium sp. | reverse complement strand
TCATGCTCAGTCGAGTCGAGCACCAATAAAAGCCTGGCCTTGTCGCCCTCACGCTCGTACGCGACGCGCGGCAGGACGAAGCGCGCCTCGCCGAACGCGCGCCACTCCGAGCTGTCCACGCCGCCGGGTTGAAACGCGAATCCCCCGAACAGACGCAGCCGGCTGGCTGCCTCGCCGAGATCCGAAAAGACGGCGTCGCTTGCCGACCCGATCGCTCGAAACCGCGTCGCGCCTTGCGCGGTCAGCAGCCGAGCAACGCCGAGGCCCACGTGCTCGTAGCCGCTCGGTTCTGCGAAGTAGCTTGCGTCCGTGGCGGGCTCGAGATCGAGCAACGTTTCCGCAGGCCGCGCTGGGGCTTCGAGCTCCGCCACCACGAGCTTTGCAGCTGTGCGCGCACGCGCGCTTCGAACGGCCTCGAAAAGCCGCTCGCGGACCGAGCTTGGGTTCGGTACTGATACCGACGCCGAACGGGTCATGGGCTCTTGCGCGGCGAGCCGACGTAAAGGTGGCACACGCCGAAAGTCAGGGGAATCACCGAAAGCGGTTCGATGGAAGCTTCGCTCAGCATGGTCGAAAACAGGCGCGCCGCGGGAAAGGCCGCGATCGAACGCTGCAAGTAGCGGTATTCGTGCGCGCCGGACAGAAGCGCGCCCAACGTGGGCACCACCGTGTGCACGTGAAAGCGCGCCAGAACGCCCATCAAGCCGCCCTCCGGCTCCGACAATTCGAGGATCGCGATCCTCCCACCCGGACGGGTGACACGAGCCATTTCTCGCAAGGCGCGCGGGCGATCCGGGACGTTGCGGATCCCGAACGCGATGCACACGCCATCGAAGCTGTCGGCCTCGAAGGGCAGCTCCTGCGCGTCGCCCTGAGTGAGGACAATGCGCGACGCAAGCCCGGCCGCCTGCACTTTGCTGCGGCCCACCTCCAGCATGCGCTGCGACGGGTCCAGCCCCGTCACGTGCGCCGACGGCGCATCCCTGGCAACGCGGATCGCGAGATCGGCCGTACCGGTGGCGAGATCGAGCACCCGAGCATTGTCCGGTAACGCCAAGGCCTTGGCCGTCTTCCGGCGCCAGCGCTGGTCGATGCCCATCGACAGGATGCGGTTCATGAAGTCGTAGCGCGCCGCGATGGCATCGAACATCGCGCCGGAACCGTCGTGCACTGGGACCGCTAAGGCTTTTTCAGGAGAGGTCATCGTCGCTCGGCGACCTTGAGCAGGGGCCCGGGGTCGATTGATTTTCCGGATACGAGTGCGGACAAAAGGCTCTCACCAAGCTTGGCGAAGCCCTGCAGTTCGCGTAGGCGCGTGCGCTTGAACTGCACGAGGTCTTCCTCGCTAGCGCCGGGCTCGGAGAATTTCCGCTCCGCGGCCGCCAAGGTTTCGGCGAATTCCTGGACCAAAGACAGTTCTCGCTCTCGAAGCACTTTCTGGATCAGGCGGCCGATGCTGGTTTCGGCCTCGTAGTAGTCGCGCCGCTCACCTGGGCGCCAGGTCTTCTTCACGGCCCCCCATTTGGTCAGCTCGGCGAGCGCCATGCTGACGGCGCCGGTGCTCATGCGCAGCTGCTCGCCAATATCCGCCGCGCCGAGCGCCTCCGGCGCGAGATAGAGCAGCGCCCAAATGCGCCCCATCGGGCGCTTGAAGCCCCAAAACTCCATCAGACGGCCGACGGTGTCGGCCACCTCGAGCTCCGGATCGGAGGCAGCGGCGGAGGCGGGGGGGGTCATCAGTTCCGCGTCATGTTTGAGGTTTCAAAATCTCTTGAAACTTTAGGCTCAGGGTTCAGGGGGGTCAAGGGGCGAAACAGCCCGAAGCGCGCCCCTTTTTCGATCCGGAGTCGGGCCTCATAAAAGGACGGGCCATGATGGGCGCTGGGGGACTCAATTACCGAGACGGTGTAACCTAAACGCTGCCTCCTGGTGAAATCGCATGGCTGAATCCAACCTCGGCCCGAGTGCCAACGGTCTTAGGGTCGCCGTAGTCGGCGCTGGTCCGGCGGGCTTTTACGCAACCGACATGCTCGCGAAACACGGCGCGAGCGTTGATCTCTTCGAACGGCTGCCCGCGCCGTTCGGCCTGTTGCGCTACGGCGTGGCGCCCGACCATCAGAACATCAAACGCGCGGGCGTTGCGTTCGAGCGCACGGCGCAGCTCGCCAACGTCCACTACTTCGGCAACGTGGCCATTGGCCGCGATCTGGGGGTCGACGACTTGCTGCGAGACTACGATCAAGTCTTGTTTGCAATCGGCGCTGCGAGTGATCGCAAGCTGGGGATCCCCGGTGAGCAGCTGCACGGAAGCGTTGCGGCAACCAGCTTCGTCGGTTGGTACAACGGCCACCCGGATTTCTCGGGCCTCTCGTTCGATCTGGGCACTGAGCGAGCGGTGGTGGTCGGCATGGGCAACGTGGCGCTCGATGTGGCGCGCATTCTGGTTCGGCGCACCGCCGAGCTCGGCACTACAGACATTTCGGACTATGCCCTTGCGGCGCTTGAAAAGAGCGCCGTGCGCGAGGTCGTACTGCTCGGTCGACGTGGACCCGCGCAAGCCGCGTTCGATCAGGGCGAACTGGTCGACATCGCGGGGCTTTCGGGTGTCGAAGTCGTGATCGACGGCGAAGTGAGCAACGACGGCGCGGGCGAGCTCAGCGGGCCAGCACGTCGCAACTTGGACTATCTCGCCAGTCTGCCGCGTGCGCCGAGCGGCAATGCCGAACGCGTGGTGCGGCTACGCTTTCTGGCCTCCCCGAAAGCGCTGCTTGGCGCCGCCGAGCGCGTGACGGCGCTCGAAGTCGAGCGCACCGCGCTCTCCGTGCGCGCGGATGGCAGTGTGAGTGCGCGCGGCACCGGAATCGTGGACAGCATCGACACCGGCCTCGTGATTCGATCGATTGGCTATCAAGGGACCCCCATTCCGGGCCTTCCGTTCGACGAGCAGCGCTCGGTGATCCCCAATCAAGCGGGTCGCGTCGGCCTCGCAGGCGAACCATTCGACCGCTGTTACGTCGTGGGTTGGATCAAGCGCGGACCGGTCGGCCTCCTTGGCTCCAACAAGCAGGATGCCAAGGAGACCGTCGATTGCATGTTGGGCGACGCGGACAAGGCGCTCGCCGAGCGGGCGAAGCGGACGCCGGGGGCCGTGCCGGGCCTGCTTCGTGAGCGTGGCGTGCGCGCGGTGAGTTACGCGGATTGGCGGCGGCTCGACGAGAAGGAACGAGCCCGGGGCGCCGAGCGCGGAAAAGTTCGCGAGAAGTTCGCGAGCTGGCAAGGTCTGTTGGGCGCCCTCGACGAGACCTAGGCGCCAAAGAACGCGGGCCGAGCGCATCACCTGGCCCGTCCGAATCGGCCAGGGTGGTGGTCCGCCGATGCGGGCCGGGGTGAGCTGTGGCAAGCTCCGGCTCGTGAAGAGAGTCCCTGCTCGAATTGCGTGCGTGCTCGCATTCGCGGCCCTGCTCACTGTGGGTGGCGCCAACGCCGAGGAACCAGCGCGCGATTCGAGCGCCAACTTCGATGCCTACGTGCCTGGCGCCGCGGCGCTCGAAGGTCGCATCATCGCGCCCTGCTGCTGGACGCAAACCATCGACATTCATGGCTCGGAAATCTCGACCGAGCTGCGCCAAGAAATCCGGTCGCGATTGCGCGCGGGTGAGTCCTCCGAGGCGATCGAGCAATCTTTGGTCGAGCGCTATGGTCCCAAGATCTTGGCGGTTCCGCCCGGAAGCCGATTGGGCGGCGCCGGCGCGGTACTGGGGCTTGGCCTCGTTTCCGCGGGCGCTTTCGCAGTCGTGTTGCTGAAGCGCTGGCAGCGGCGCTCGAAGCCCACCACGCCAACGGACAAGGCTGCGAAGCCCCCGGCTACCCCAGCGGACACTGCGCTCGACGCCCGCGTCGACGCGGAGCTCGCGCGGCTCGACGGCGAATGAGCGAACAAGCGCGCAAGCTCGAGCTGCCGAGTATCGAGGTCGCGGGCACTCCGACCGAACTTGGTAGCGCGCAGGGAGAAGCACTGCGCGATCGAATCGTCCCCTTCGTTCAGCAACGGCTCGATGCGTTGCGCGGCTATTTGGCCGAGCGCAGCGAGAGCTCACGTTTCGAAGAATTCGTGCGCGTCGGGCATTCTTGCTTGGCGGCTGCCCGCCGCTTCTATCCGAACGGCATTGCCGAAAGCGATGCGTGTGCATAAGCGGCCGGCGTCGACACGGCGC
>JAEUAF010000187.1 GCA_019695485.1 Sorangium sp. | reverse complement strand
CCTTGCGGGAACCGCACCGGAAGAGTGGATCCCCCTGCGCGGGGCCGAATTCTATGCCGAAAAGAACATCGATCTCAGGCTCGGCACGCGAGTCAGCGCGATCGATGTCGTCAGGAAATCGGTCTCGCTCGC
This sequence comes from Sorangium sp., assembly GCA_019695485.1. Taxonomy (GTDB): domain Bacteria; phylum Myxococcota_A; class Polyangia; order Polyangiales; family Polyangiaceae; genus PMG-095. Next base: position 5,883 of record JAEUAF010000187.1, on the reverse strand, counting down.
GGATGGGACGACGTTGTCATACGGCGCGCTCTTGCTCGCTACCGGCGCCGAGCCCAATCGACCGAAGCTTCCCGGTGCCGACCTCCCGCACGTGCATTGTTTACGCACGCTTGGCGACGCGCGCGCGATCATCGGCAAGCTCGGCGCGGCCAAGCGGGCAGTGGTCGTCGGCGCGGGCTTCATCGGCCTCGAGGTCGCGGCGTCGCTTCGCGCACGTGGCGTCGAGGTCGCGGTGGTGGCGCCCGATGCGCTGCCGTTGGTCCACGTGCTTGGGGAAGCGCTCGGCGCCGCCATCAAGAAGCTGCACGAGGAGCATGGCGTCACGTTCCACCTCGGGACGCGTCCGACAGCCGTTAGCGAGCGTTCGCTGACGCTCGACAACGGGAGGGAGCTCGCTGCGGATCTCGTGGTCTTCGGCATCGGGGTGCGTCCGGCGACCGAACTCGCGGAGGCCGCAGGGCTCACGCTCGACCGCGGAGTGGTGGTTGACGACTACCTGCGCACGAGCGCAGCCGGGGTATTTGCGGCGGGCGATATCGCTCGCTGGCCCGACGCGCACAGCGGCGAAAAGATCCGCGTCGAACACTGGGTCGTGGCGACCCGCCAAGGCGAAGTCGCCGCGCTCAACATGCTCGGGAGGCATCGCCGCTACGACGCGGTCCCGTTCTTCTGGAGCGCGCACTACGACGTAACGATCTCCTACGTCGGCCACGCCTCGACCTGGGACCGCGTCGACGTAGATGGAAGCATCGAGAAGCATGACTGCGTCGTCGCGTTTCGGCGCGGCGACAAGACCCTCGCGGTCGCGACCATGGGACGCGACCCTGTCAGCCTCGAAGCCGAGGCAGCAATCGAACGGAACGACGAGGCGATGCTGCGCCGGCTCGCACCCTGAGCCTTCTTTTGAGTTCAGGTCGGTGTTTGCCCGACGAGGCCGCGCCTCTCAGCGGGGCGCTCGGCCCCGCGCGGTGCACGCCGCGCGATGATGGCCTCCGCTACGACAGCGTTGATCACCCAAGACAGAGTCATCAGAATATCTCGCGTCAGGCCGCCAGATTCTCCGGAGAGCAGCATCCAGGGCAATAGAACCAGCACTTGCGTGCCCGCCCCCTGCCCGAGAGCATAAGCACGGATCATGAAGGCTTCGTGGCGTGCGACGTCGCGGCGCAAAATGCTCCGCCAAGCGATGACAATGGACACGATCATTGCCGCCGCGACCGCCAAGCGAACGCCGTAGAGGAGCGGCCCCTGCAAGCTCGTCGGGATCTCATAGGCTGCCGTCATCCAGAGGCCGGTGGCTCCGGCTAAGAGCCCACAGATCCCGAGTACTCGCCCCATGCGGCGATGCAAGCCGGTCCAGCGCAGTCGAAACCCGCGCGAGAACTGAAAGGCCCCCAGGATGCAAAACAGCGTCGCGCTGAAGATATGGATGACGACGGGCAGCGGCGCATGCAAAAAGCGGGCGTTTTCTGGCGACACCGCCGTGGGACGGGCCACACTGAGGAGTCGCACGACTCCGCCCACGGTTGGCACGATGCTCAGCACGATCAGAGCCGCCGGCAACGTAAAGTCAGCTTTCGTCAGCCGACGGATCCTCGAATTCGAATTGGTCATGGAAAAGGCTGTCTTGGTTCGAAATGAACAGGGGAGGTGATTGCGAGAGTCGCGTCGACGAGACCTGCACGCGGCCGCTAGAAATTGATCGCGAGCGCCGATCCAAACGACGGGAACGCAAAAGCCGATCCCTCAATCTTTTGAATCGTGCCTTCCACTCCGAGGCCGAAGCTCTCGCTGAAGCGGAACACCGTGCCGAGTCGCGACATCGTCGCGATGCCCGAATGTTCGATCTTCGGCAGCCAGCCGTAACCCATGCCGAAGGACACGTAGGGTTCGACGCGTCCCACCGGTACCACCAAACGCAGGGTCGGCATGGCGGTGATTCCGAAAAGGTTCTTCGCGTAGTAGCCGCCGACACGTAGCCCTGCGCTCAGGCGCACTCCGCCGCGGTCGAGAGTATATTTCACCTCCGGATCGACGCCGCCTCCGAGACGGTCGTCGTTGTGGGGTGCCAATAGCACTGGCGTGAAGTTCAGACTCCAGCCGGAATTCTTGCCCTCAGTCAGTATGCGAGGCGCCGGCTGGGATTCGGTGTCCACCCGCGGGACGTTGCTCATCGGCGCGGCGCTCCAGCGCGCGTCGCCCGTGTCGACGGCGTCGCCCGTGCCGATCGCGGCGCTCGGGGCCGACCAAACACTTTCCTCGGCCGCCGCGAGTGCCGGCAGCAATGACACCCCGGCCGCCAGGATCGTGGCGAGCGCGTAGCGAGAGAGGTTTGCTGTTGAGTTTAACGCAGTCTGAGTTTTCATGTTGTACGGGTTCTTTCTTTGTTGCTTGGGGTTTTCAGCGCGCTTCGTCGTCGAAGCGGTTGAAGTCACGATTGACGATCAGCACCGGCCGACTCGCAGCGCGCACGAGGTGCTCTGCGACCGAGCCGAGTCCGATGCGCGGACCAGCGACGCCGTAGCGACCGATCACGATCAGGCTTGCGCCTACTTCAGTGGCGATGTTGTCGAGCTTCTCCCACGGCCTGCCGCTGCGCAGGACGCCCGTGATCTCGACGCCACTGTTGCGATGCTTCGCCACGACCGCAGCCAGCGCCTCGCTGCAGCCGAGCAAGCGCTGCTCGTCGATGTCGTTGACACCGAGCTCGCAGACGTGCGCCAGCATGAGACCTGTGTCGGCGGCGAGCGCTAGACTGATGGCAAGCTCGAGTGCCTGTTCCGCGCACACGCTGAAGTCGGTGCCGGTCACGAGCGGTCGAAGCCTTTGCATGGGACACACCATGCCGATCGCGCCTGTCCACTGCTGTTGGATCAGCGTTGGATCTGAGCGGGGACGTCCAATCCGTGTTGGATCGGCGCGCTGGCCTCGCGGCCAACCCCGGGCTAGAAGCGCTCCTCATGCTTGTTTTCCCGCCATTTCGCCTAGACGGCGCCCAAGAGCGGCTGTGGAAGGGCGACAAGCTGCTCGCCCTGCGCCGAAAGCCGTTCGCCATCCTGCGCTACCTCGCTGAGCACCCGAAAGCGCTCGTCACCCAAGATGAGCTCCTTGCTCACGTTTGGCGTGGTGCCGTGGTCAGCGACAGCGCCATGCGCAGTCACCTGCACGAGCTCAGACAGGTGCTCGGCGAAGGCGTAATTGAAACCGTGATCGGGCGCGGCTACCGCTTCGTCGCCGAGCTCAGCGACGAGCTCGCCGAGCCAGCCGGGCCGACCGCCATCGAGATCGATCCGCTCGTCGTAGGTCGCGACGCGGAGCTCGAGTCTCTGCGCCAGGCGCTTGCGCGCGTCCGTGCCGGGCGGCGGCAAGTGTGCTTTGTCACCGGGAAGGCCGGCATCGGCAAGTCCACGCTCGTGCGCATGTTCCTCGCGGGTCTCGATCCGAGCACTGTCATCGTCGCACGAGGAGGCTGCTTCGAGCAGCACGGCACCCCTGAGCCATACCTCGCGATCATCGAGGCCGTGACGGCGCTGGCGCGTTCGCCCCGCGCCGCGCAGGCGCTCGCGATACTCGTCCGCTACGCGCCCACCTTCGTCGCACAGGTCCCGCAGCTGCTGAGTGAGGAACAACTCGCCGAGGTGACGCGGCGCGCGGCGGGCAGCAACGAATCCAGGCAGCTTCGGGAGCTCAGCGAAGCATTCGAAGCCATGTGTTCGCAGGATCCGCTGGTCCTCGTGCTCGAAGATCTGCAATGGTCCGATGTCGCCACGATCGACCTCTTGTCTCGCCTGGGCCAGCGTCTGGAGCCCGCCAAGCTGCTCGTCATCGCCACCTCGCGCCAAGCCGAGCTACAGAGCCAGGACCATCCGCTGAACCCCGTGGCGCGCTCATTGGTCGCGCGCTGCGGTGCACTCTCCATCCAGGTCCCGAAGTTTGGGCTCGCGTCGCTACAAAGCTTCATCGATCGGCGCTTCTTGGGTCACGAATTTCCTCGTGAGCTGACGGACTTGGTGGCCCAAATCACCGCTGGGACGCCGCTCTTCGTGGTTTCCCTGCTCGACGAGCTCGCCGGTCGCGGAATGCTCGCCGAGCGCGACGGTCGCTGGACGCTGACGGTCTCCATCGACGAAGTACAAGCGCATCGCCCAGCCAGCATCAAACAGCTGATCGACATGCAGCTTGATCGCCTGCCGGCCGCAACGCAACGCGTGCTCGAAGCCGCCAGCATCGTGGGTAGCGAGTTCTCGACCCAGCTGGTTGCGGCCGCGCTCGAGCTCTCGCTCGAACAGGTCGACGACATCTGCGACTCACTCGCGCGCCAAGCGCAGTTCATCCACGCAGAAATCGAGGACCGCTACGCGGTCAATCATGCGCTGGTGCAGGAGGTCTGCAGCGAGCGTAGTAGTCCGGGGCGACGTCAGCGTTGGCATCGGCTCGTTGCAGAAGCGATCGCACGCGACCCGCGCTCGAGGGAGCTCGCTCACCTGCTCGCCAAACACTTCGACGCCGCTGGCGACGCCGATCGTGCAGTCCCAGCCTACGTCACGGCGGCTCGGCAGGCGGCGCAGCGTTACGCCACTTCGGACACCATCGCGCTCTCGGCGCGCGCGCTCGATCTCCTGACGCGCATAGCTCCGAGTCGCGAGCGTGACCTGGTCGAACTCCAAATACTCGAAACCATGTGCAACCAGGTGAGCTCGAACTCATTCAAGGCGACATTCGCCGGACGTGAGCCGCTCTCCGTCTACGCGCGCGCCATCGAAATCGCGCGCTCGCTCGGGGACCCTGCCAGGGTGTACGCGGCGCTCACGCAGCTCTGTGGCTATTACATGATCGTCGCGCAGTACGCTCGCGCAGCGGAGCTACACCCGGAGCTCGAGCAAATCGAGCAGGCGCACGAGCTCGATCCGATGCTCCTTCATGGGGGCACCTTCGCGCGGGGCTACACGGCGTTCTTCAGTGGCGACTTGAGCTCCGCGATGCGATTGTTCGGGAGGCTCGTTCCCTCCGAGCACGAAGCGTCCGTCTTTCACGGGAGCCTCGGGCCGCGAGCCCTGGCGCTCGGCCATCTCGCCTGTGCTCGCTGGGTGGTGGGCGAGCCCGAACGCGCGCTCGAGGAAGCGCTCACTACGATAGCGCTCGCCGATCAAGCGAGGATCCCCGTGCTCGTTGCGCTCGCCCACGTGGTTCGCGCGAGGCTCCGTTACCTGCGTCGCGATCCGCTGTCGGTCGTCGAAGAAGAGGCCCTGCACGCTGTGCGCGCGGCCGCTTCAGATCTCGGGCTGCTCACCGAGGCCAACGCCTTCGCACTCTTGGCTGAAGCTCAGCGTGCCCCGCTCGCGCTCGGTGCCATCGAGCCCTTGCTCACTGCACTCCGCCAACGGCTCACCGAAGTCGCGACCTGCTCCACGCTGGTCGCCCTGGTGCTCATCGACGTGTTGCGAACTTCTGGCCATATCGAGGCGGCGCGCCAACTCACCGACGAGATCGTCGCGTTTGCGGTGGCACAGCACGAGCAGGTATATTTGCCCGAGCTGCTCCGGGTTCGCGGGGAGCAACGGCAGAATGCCGATCCCGAAGCGGCAGCGCGAGACTACCGCGACGCGATCGAACTTGCTCGACGAATGGGCGCGCAGAGCTTGGAGCTTCGAGCCATGGAGAGTTTGGCGGCGCTCACCCGGGGCACTTCGCCGTAGACGCACACGTGGACGGAGCGCGAGTCGCACGATGCCGCGCTGGCCCCTTCATGCCGTGCGGCCGACGACGAGCGAGCGCCGAAGCAGCGCACGCCGCGGCTCCTCGCGAGACTCCCGGCAATTCGAGGCGGTCCGCGGCGCGGTGACCGATCGAGGGCGCTCAGCGACACCCTCTGGTGAGACTCTA
>JAEUAF010000118.1 GCA_019695485.1 Sorangium sp. | reverse complement strand
GCGCGTCGGTGAGGGTGACTTGAATCGCTGGCAGCGGCATCTCCTCGACTTCCCAGAGCGAGTAAACGACGCCGACTATCAGCGCGACGCCGTGCAATCCGAGCGAGACAGTCAGCGTGACTCGGCGCCAACGCTTGGGCCGCGCGTCCGGGCGCGAGAGAATTGCTTCAAAGGCCATAGGGCGTTTAGTGGCCTGCCGCCTTGTGCTCAGCGTCGAGCTCAACCGCCCGAGTGCGCCACTGCTCTGCCGAATTGATGCTGGACTGCCAGTCTCCGGGACTATCGAAGTATGCGTAGGCCTTCTGCCGATACATCAGATTCAGATACGTCATAGCTTCTCGGTACTTAGGCCGAATCGCTAGCGCCTTCTCGAGGTAGGAAATTCCCTGATCGGCTAGACGAACACGCTCCGCGCCAACCACGTCCCCCTCACCAAATGGCGGGGGAGCCTGCTTGGGCTCGGCGAGTGGGTTGAAGCTCGCCTTTTCGCCGTTGCCACCCTTTTGAAATAGGCGGCTCCAGATCAGCACGCCGACTGAGTACTGGGCTTCAGCATCAGCGTGCTGAAGATCCGCTCGACGCACAGACAGGCGCAGCAAGTCGTCCCAACGGTCCCAGCGCGCGTAGACCTGAATCAAGCCATTCAGCGCGCCGAGATCATTCGGCTTCTGGTCGAGCTCCCGCTGATAGCGGGCCGCCAGCACCTCGAAGCGATCGGCGTCGAACAGCGTCTGAACGTAGAGCCGCTCTCCGCGAGGGTCGCCCGGCCTGAGCTGTGTCAGCCGCTCGAAAGCGCCGAGCGCACACTCCACGAAGCGATCATTTTCAGCGGTTTTCGCGGCGGGCAACATCAACTGTCGGCACGCCAGGCCCTTGTTCAGGAACACCGTTGGCAAGCTGGGGAAGAGCCTCGCGGCCTCGGTATACTCCTCCACGGCCGCCCGATAATTACCGTCCGTGTAGAGGTGATTGCCTTTGCGTGCGTGACTTCTCGCACGAAGCTCCGCGCAGCCAGACAAGGCCACGGACAGCAGCAACAAGCTGCCAATCGATGGAGAAAACGCCTTCATTCCGTCACAGCCGAGCTCTGCCTAGAAACGAGCTGTCCTCGCGCTCACGCCAACGCGGCGGGCCGAATCACCCAATGGATATGTCGCACAGAGACGCGTTCCGGCCTCGAAAACGCAACTCGGATGGACTTTCAACGCCGCATGGCGAAATACGCGAGGTCATCTGAAATTCACAGGCGAGAACGCTCTGCCTCGCCCGCGGGCTGGGCTTCCGCATCTGCCTGAAGGGCGCGTAGTGCTTCTCGCACTGCGGCCCTACTGCCCGCGGGCTCGCTCAGAGCGCAAGCCCGTGCGCTTTCACGCACCGCCCGAACCTGCTCCGCCGTCGTTTGCCGCGCCACCTGCGCCGGCCTCATTCATGGGCACCGGGGGTGTGGGCTCGGGCACGGGCAACATCAGATCGACCGGGACGTAGACGACTCCGTTGTCGTTGACGTCGAACGTGGTGACCGCCGAAAGCACGGTTTGGCCACTAGCGTCGAGCGCCTCCGCCTTGAGCGTCGCTTTACCGTCGGACCAGCCGTCAGGAAGCTTGATGCGCTCGAAATAGGCGCCAATTCCTTTGTGCGTCTCCTTGACGGTCATGCCCATCGCGTCTTTCACGGGCATGCCCGCGGCATCCAATTGGTCCAAGGTCCAGGAATTGGCTGCAGGGGTCGTCTCGTGCTCGATCGCGGTTTGGCCGGTCTGGCTGACCGTCAGGCGCACCTTCGTCGCGATCCGGAGAGTCGTGCTCGTAGATGCTGGATTCAGGATGTTTTCTGCGATGCCAGGATCGAGTAGGCCGCCCTTCCGGCCGTTGTCGGTGGTGCCGTTGTACTGGTTATCGTTGGAGGATTGCACGTTCGCCGCGACCACCGTGTCGGAGGATGCGCAACCCAGCAACATCGAGACCGAGATCGAAAGCACGACCCCAGCAACACGCATGCACTTCATGGCCGCGCATCTTAGTGGGCGACGGTTCCCTACAGCAACTGTCCTTTCGCGTTCTTTACCCTAAATCGGTCGAACGCAAGTGAGCGGCCTCTAATTCTTAACCAATTGTGGAACGCGCACCGCGTCACGCACTCAAACCTTCTACTCTGTCGCGGCCACGAGCCCGATCCGACAGCGAACCAGGAGCTGCCGTGTCACCCGCTGGCTAACCAGGAGAGGGCGAACCAAACGTCGCGCGCTCGAATGAGTCCGTGAGGTCGAGTGGCCAACAAGGCCCCGGTCGAGTTCAACCTGTGCACATAGAGAGCTGAGTCCTCGAGCGGCTCTGCGAGGCGCGCCCAATATTTAAGAAACCTAAGATTTCGCGAGACTCATAAGTCGTGCCGAGCATAACAAGGACTTAAACGCTTAAGCTGGCTCGCCCCTCGCCCCACACGCCTCGAGGAGGCCGGCGGCCGCCACAATGGTCGTGCAGGTTGAACTGAGCAAGCAATTTTATGTACCCAGCGCTCGCCACGACGGCAATGCTCCAAACCGGTGCCGACTCCGCAACTGCGTAAAATTGGGTCCGCAGCGACTGACGACTTCCGCCGGTCGCATCAGCGGGCGAACACCTAACTAACTTCCCTTCCGGACTACGCGAGCAAGCACGCCACAGCGCTGACCCCGGTGACATCGAAAATTGGGATCGCGAGGCCAACCTCCAAGCCCGCCTTTTGGGCCGCGTCGTGGCGTAGGAAGTGCGGGGCACGCAAGTTTTCGAACACGATCGGGAGCTCGCGCTGGAACGCAACCCCCGGCAGACCCTGGCCCGGCTCGATGACCTTTTCTCGGGACTCGGCCTCGAAGGCCTCGAGCCCCCGCGCGTAGCGGCCACGATGTAGCACCAGCCGTTGCTTGTCTGGCACCCAAACCTCGAAAGCGCGCGCCATCGGCGTGGCCTGCGCGGAGAGCAACATCACGACATGGTCGAGAGCGCCCCCACGCTGAATTGGGATGGCGATGCCGCTGTCGATTCCGGACTCGAGCGCCATCGCCTGCCGCACCATTGACGAGGTTCGTTCTTCCTCGACGAGCTGTGGCAGACCGCTCTCCCAAGCCAAGCCAGGCAGACCGCTGCCAATTTGGAACTCGAGCAAGCGACTGATTCGCCCGAAGCGCTCGAAGCCTCCGTAGTAGCCGGCCGCGTGTGTGATCATTTGGAGTTCATGGTTCGGCTGCCAGATCTCGACGACGCCGCTCGCGCGCACACGAGTTCCGAACAACAACACGACCACCGCCGTCAAACTATCGCGACCAAACACTGGAAACGCGAGCGCAGCGTCAATCCCTGAAATGCTCGCTACCTCTTCTCGCACGAAGTGCGAACCGAGCTCCGTCCAAATCGCAGGCCGCTCCTGTTCCCAGACCAGACCCGGGAGTCCTTCACCCTTGCGAAAGGTCTTGGCCGCGCTCACCCGTGCGAACTCCAGATGACGCCCGTAGTCTCCGGACTGATGACGAAGGACGTCACCCTCTGGAATCCAAACTTCCGCACCCATGAGAAAGGTATCGGAGGGTTCCATCACTGATCGCATGCGGTGGAGCTTCACGCTACGGGAGCCCGGGAACCGGACTGTTTCAAAGACATTGCGCCAGCGCTCGCCGCCGAACCAGGGCGCCAGACGGCGCCGAAACCCCACATCTGCCTGGGTTCTCGCGTCGAACGAAGCCCGCGCTCGCTGTCCTCGCGGCGGCGTCACGGGCTGCCCGCCTGACAGGCGCGCGCGGCGTGTTACGTTGCGCACGCTTTGTCCTCGCTCCTCTTCAAGGCAACGCGCACCTTTGCTCGACTGATTATGATTTCTGCGCTTTGTGCTGGCATGGCGCCCTCTGCGCAAGCCGAACCGCGTGTGCGGGCGCGTGTCAGCTGGCGCGGAGAATGCCAAGACGACGAAGCGCTCAAGCGGGAAGCGGGTGTTCGTGGCGTCGAGCTCGAAACGCGCGCTGAGCCAGTGCAAGAAAGCGCATTCTGGTTGACGGTGGAGGTGGAGCGCGGGGGCGCGGCGTCTTGGTCGGCCGTTCTCCGGCTTTCAGCCGCCAACGGCGCCCTTCAAGAGCGGAGCGTCGAAGCGAAGAGCTGTCAGGAACTTCAGAGCGTCGTCGCCTGGATCCTCATCGCGCTCGCTCGGGAAGGAACTGGCCTCTCTCAACCTGGACCCTCGAGCGTGGCATTCCCGGGCCTGAGCGAAGGCACGGCGGATCCGGGGCCGACACCGATTTCGATCGGGCCCGTCTCTGCCGTGAGTGCGACGCCCCACGATGACGCCACCGACAACCGACGCGCGCGCAGGTTCCGGGGAGCCGAACGCGCGTCGCTCCGCCTCGGCACGAGCTTTGTGAGCGGGTTCGGCTTGCTGCCCAGCGTTGCCGTCGGCCCGCAGGTCTACGCGGAATACATCTCCCCATCTCGAAGCGTGCCCGCGCTGCGCGTGTCTTTGATCGAACTCCGGTCTTTGCCCTATGAGCGCGGCGCGGTCACCCTCCGCGTCGAGCGCCTCAGCGGGCGGCTCGGGGCAAGCTGGAATGCGGGGTGGAGGCCGCTGTCGCTCGGGATCGGGCTCGGGCTCGAACTTGGGCGCCTGAGCGGCGCGGGCGTGGGCCCTTCCTTGGCGCGGGCGGGAACCGATACCGCGCTGTGGTTCGCGACTGAGCTGTCGCCGGTCATGCGCTGGCCGCTGCTCGGGAAGGTGCTGGAAGCCGAAATCGGCGCGGCACTCGCCTACTCGCCGCAGGCTTATTCGCTGCAGTTTGGGGACGGGCAACCGCTGTCCCGCACTGAGAAGTTCGAGGGTCGCCTGTTTGCCGGACTGGCGGCCAGACTATGAAAGCGCTGTCGCAACGTTTTTCGTGATCCGAAGCCGGCCTTCGAAGCTTTGGTTCGAGGCGAAGGAATGACTCTGCCCAACGCCTTGCGTCAGCGGCTCGCCGAAGCCGAGACCGAACCGAGCGCTGCGTCGGCGGCGAGCCGTATTCACGCGGTGGTCGAGCGCGACTACGCCCTGGTTTGGCGCTTCCTCCGGCGCCTGGGCGTGCCCGCGACTCAGGTCGACGACTCTGCGCAGGCGGTGTTCGCCCGCGTGCTGGCCAAGACCCACCTGATCGTGCCCGGCGCCGAGCGCGCGTATTTGATGAAGGCCGCGTTTCACGCCTCCTTCGAGGCGCGCCGCGCGGCTCAGCGTGCGCGCGGCAGGGCCTCCGAAGTGGAACCGGAAGAACTCCACAGTTTGCTACCTTTGGCGGACGAATCACTCGTCCAACGACAACGCCGACAGTTGCTCGACGCCGCGCTCGATCGGCTGCCGCCAGACGTGCGCGCCGTCTTCACGCTATTCGAACTCGAAGAACTCAGCTTGACCGAGAT
>JAEUAF010000081.1 GCA_019695485.1 Sorangium sp. | reverse complement strand
TGATCGCCGGAAGACGGGAGCTTGTCGGCGGGGTTCGAGAGCGGGTCTTGCGCGCGCTCGTACTCGTGAACGGCGGCCTGGTAGCGCCAGCTGGCGGGCTCGGCGATGGGCCGCCTTTTCATCGCGCGAACGGCACGCGAGTACCAGGTGAGGGTCTCGTCTTTCGCGTCGAGCGCCCACACGTTCTTCCGAATGCGCATTGTCCGCACCCTCCCCTCTCGATCAGCGAAAAACGCTAACGAGCGGGGCGGGGCCCGTCAATCGCTGGTCCGGCGCCTCTTCGGAGCCCACTTGGGGACTTGAACCCCAGACCTGTGCTTTACGAAAGCACTGCTCTACCACTGAGCTAAGTCGGCAAGTGCCGGAGGGGCGTATGTCAAACAGCGTCGAAAAACAAGCGAAAGTGCACAGGTTTTCCGACCTGCCGCCCGCTCAAGCAGGGGCTGCCTGAGCGAGGGGTGGCGAGACTACCAGCAATTCTAGGAGTTTCAAGCGCTTCAGTCGCGGGGTAACCGCGGTCCTCCGCGCGAGCCGAAGAGGCGGATCGTGGGCGAAAGGTGGGGTAGCGCGCCGACTGCAGGCAGCGCGTGCCGTCGGGCCGGACACCGAGCCGCGCTTGTCTAGTCTAGAGCGTGTCCCACGGGAACTTCTCGGCTTCGAAGGCGTGGTCGGCGAGAGACTTGATCTGTTCGTCTTCGTTGGCGTCGATTTCGGAGACGTTGTGGCGGATGCGCTTCTTGGCTTGAGCCGAGAAGGTCTGGGCGATCTCGAGCTCGTGCGCGCACTTTTCTGGACCTCGAGCGCGCAGGGCGGCGTCGACGCGGGAAAGCACTGAGCTTGCCACGAAGAGGTCGACCATGATGTCTCCCAGGCGCCGCGTTGCGAATTGTTTGTCGATGATGTTGCGCCCGTGTTTGCGCAAGATGCGGTCGACGGCTGACGCCATGTCGCGCGTGCCTTCTTCGAACAGCAGGGCTTGTGGCTTCAGCGCGGGGTGCAATCGCGTGAAGGTCGTGCCTTCGCGGTTGATGCCGGTGGCGAGTGCCGCGCGGCGTAGCGCGTATTCGCTGAGTACGCCGAAGCCTTTGATCGGATCGACGAACACTCCCTCGAGCGACTTCGCGAGCTCCCGCAGGTTCTGGCCGACGTCGTTCATGGCGGTGAGCGCGATGAACAGGCGCAAGATTTCGTTGGTGCCCTCGAAGATGCGGTTGATGCGGCTGTCGCGCACCATGCGCTCGTACGGGTAGTCGCACATGTAGCCGTTGCCGCCGGCAATTTGGAGGGCCTCGTCGGCGGTGCGATTCAGGGCTTCGCTCGCGAAGACTTTGCTGATCGCGGCCTCGACGGCGTACTCCTTGTAGCCCTGGTCGATGAAGCCCGCGACCATCGAGACCACCGCTTCGGTCGCGTAGCAGTCCACCACCATTTGGCCGACCTTCTGTTTGATGAGGCCGTATTCCGAGATGGGCTTGCCGAACTGCACGCGGCCCTTGGCCTGTTCTGTCGCGAGCCGAATCAGGCGCTTCATCCCGCCAACCGAGCCGCCGCCGAGACCGGTGCGGCCCGAGTTCAGGATCATCATCGCCACTTTGAAGCCCTTGCCCTCCTCGCCGAGCAAGTTCTTGTGGGGAACGCGCACGTTGTCGAGGTGCACGGTGGTGGTGGAGCTCGCTCGGATCCCCATCTTGTCTTCGTGCGGACCGCTGCTGACGCCCGCCATATCGCGTGTGACGATGAAGGCGCTCAGGTGGCCGCGATCATCGGCCTTGCCGGTCTTGGCGAAGACCGTGAAAAAGTCGGCGATGCCGCCGTTCGTGATCCAGAGCTTATTGCCGTTCAAGATCCAGTCGTCGCCGTCCCGCACCGCTGTGGTCTTGATAGAGGCGGCATCGGAGCCGCTGCCCGGCTCGGTCAAGCAGAACGCCGCGATCATCTCGCCCGTGGCAAGCTTGCCGTAGTACGCCGCGCGCTGCTCGGCGCTTCCGAAGAGCAAGAGCCCGCGCATGCCGATCGAGCTATGCGCGTCCACGGTGACCGCCACCGACGCATCGTAGCTTGCCACTTCTTGTAAGGTGCGTGAATAGGCCGCGCTTCCGAAGCCGAGGCCGCCGTGATCCTCCGGAATGACCAGGCCGAACAGCCCGAACTGACGCAGCTCATCCACGAACTCGGGGGGGAACTCGCCGCTGCGATCCCACTTTCGGAACTGTTCGTCGCGCTTGCCGAGCAGCTGCTCGAGCGATGAAATGACGCCGCGCAGGGTTTCTTTTTCGGAAGCTGGGATCTCCGGGAACGGCAAGATGATGTCTTCTTCGATTTGCCCCATGCACAAGGACCGCATGAAGCTCGCTGTGTTCTTGTCGACCACTGGGACCTCCTTCGACCGGCGAACGGCGATGGCTTCGCGCCCCGCCTGAAAGCTTGACTATGGGGGGCCGTCCGGCCCAATGCAAGCGGGGCATTTTGAAGCGAAAGGCGCTTCTCGGTCGCGAAACTCCCGCTCGCTCCGCGGAGCATGGCAAGCTGTGTGGCGTGCAGCCGTTGCTCGCTCCGAAAGCTACCAAGGGCCACCTGTCGGTGGCTCGACTGTCGCGCTACTGGTACGTCGCCTGCGAGAGTCGCGAGCTCTCGGACAAGCCCCTCGCGAGAACGTTGCTCGGCACTCCATTCGTGTTGTTCCGCGACGCAGCAGGACAGGCGGCCGCACTGCTCGACCGCTGTCCGCACCGCAACGTGCCGCTGTCACTCGGCAAGCGCGCCTCGAGCGGGCACCTCGAGTGCGCCTACCACGGCTGGCAATTCGATGGCTCGGGGCTGTGCCGCAATGTCCCCGGCCTCGTCGATGGAGCTCCGGCTCGTGAGCGGCGTTGCCCGAGCTCGCGGGTTCGCGAACAGGAGGGCTTGGTTTGGGTCTACGCCGAACTCGACGCAGAGCCCGACGGCGAACCATTCAAGCTCGGGCTCGACGCGCTCGACAAGTACACGACGGTGGTGCGCTCGGTCGAAGCGGAGGCCACGCTGCACGCGACGGTCGAGAATGCACTCGACGTCCCGCACACGGCGTTCTTGCATCGCGGTCTGTTCCGAGGCGGCGAACGCCACGAAGTTCGTGTCCGCGTGCGTCGCACCGCGACCAGTGTGGAGGCGGAATACATTGGCGAGCCGCGTCCGAACGGCCTCGTGGGGCGCATCTTGTCGCCGAGCGGCGGCGTCGTCGAGCATTGGGATCGCTTCTTTCTCCCCTCGGTGGCGCAGGTCGAATACCGATTGGGGAAGGAGTCGCACTTTCTCGTCACCGCCTTGCTCACGCCCATCGGCGACTTTCGCACGCGCCTCACCGCGGTGGTCGCCTTTCGCACGCCGCTTCCGGGCAAGCTGCTAAAGCCGCTGCTCGAGCCCGTGGCCTTGCGCATCTTCGGCCAAGACGCGCGCGTCTTGAAGGCGCAGAGTGAGAACGTGCAGCGCTTTGGCGGCGAGGAATATCAGTCGAGTGAGCTCGATTTTCTCGGGCCTCACGTGTGGCGCTTGCTCCGCCAAGCGGAGCGCGGCGAGGGCGGGGAAGCCGTGGTCGAGCGCGAGGTCAGCTTCCTCGCCTGAGCAGCGACGTACTCGCGGCCAGCGACCGCGCTTTCTACCACCACACGCGAGCTACCAATTCGGCGCGCCCGGCAGTGCCGTAACCACGTAGGCGGTGTGCCAGATCACCGTCACTTTGCCGGTGCGCCCGACTTCGCCGACGAAGTAGGGCTTTGCCAGGTGATGCGTGGCGGGGTCCAGTCGCATCGTGAACCCCGACGGGCTCGCGAATGTTTGATTGGCGAGCGCGGCCTTGACCCGTTGCGGATCGAGACTCTTCGCGCGCGCGACGGCCTGGCGCCACAGATTGACGCCGATGTACGTGGCCTCGAGGTCGTCGTTCAGTGGCAGATTGGGTTCTGCGAGGTGATGCGCGGTTCGATAGCTCTGCCAGCGCCGCGCGAAGTGCGCGTTCTCGTCGTTGGCGATGGTGCTGAAGTAGCTGCGCGCCACCAGCGTTCCGGCGAACAGGGCAGCGTTTTCCGCTAGCTGTCGTTCATCCAACCCAAATGCGACCGTGAGAAGCGAGCTCTGCGCGGGCCCGCGTAGCCTGAGCTCGCGCTGGAGCGCGACGGCGGAGTCGTGGTGCAGCAGCGAAATCACGGCGACGCGACCCCTGCCAGCCAGCCTCTTCAGCTCGGCCACGACGCTCGCGTAGTCCTCGTGGCCGAAGGGCGTGAGGTGCGTCTGGATACGATCCTCGGTCACCCCGCGTTCCTGCAGGAATCGCCGAATGATCTGATCCTGCACACGGGGCACGACGTAGTCCGTGCCAACCACGAACCAGCTTACGGGGGCCTTCGCGCTGCTGAACAAGTAGTCCGCGACCACGCGAACGGACTGGTTTGGCAGCGCCCCCGTGTAGCAAACCGCCTCCGAAGGCCTCTCACCTTCGTATTGCGCGGGATAGAACAGCAGCCCGTGTAGCTCTTCGAACACCGGGAGCATCGATTTTCTCGATACTGAGGTGTAACCGCCGAAGACGGCCCAGACCTTCTCCTTGGCCAACAAATCACGGGCCCGCTCGGCGAATAGCGGCCAGTTCGAGGCTGGATCCACGACTACGGGCTGCAGTGGGCGTCCGAGCAGCCCGCCGGCGGCGTTGATCTCGTCGAAGGCCATCAACGCCATGTCTTTAAGCGGTGTCTCCTCCGCGAACATCGTTCCGCTCAATGAATGAATGACGCCCACCTTGATCGGTCCACCGTCGTCTGGC
Organism: Sorangium sp.; assembly: GCA_019695485.1. Lineage (GTDB taxonomy): Bacteria > Myxococcota_A > Polyangia > Polyangiales > Polyangiaceae > PMG-095. The sequence continues at coordinate 2,563 of JAEUAF010000081.1, read as the reverse complement.
CGCACGTCAGGTGTTGCCGGCGCTGGCGTCGACGACGTAAAGGCTGGAGTCGCAGCGTCGCTCGTCGGCGTCGGACCTATCACCGCAATTGGCGGCAACTCGGCGTACTTCGGCGGCGGCCCCGCCGTTTGCATGGCCGCTCCCGCATAGCCGCCGCTGGCGGTGTGCGGCGCGCACCCCGCGCTCGCAACGAGGACGGCCACCACCCCGAGTCCCAGGCAAAAATCGCGTTTCATCACGGGTACTCGGCCTAACCCAGCCGCCCCGCCGCTCCAAAGCGGCGCCGAACCAGCGCCAGAAACCGCTTCCAAACAGCGCTGCTGCCAAGCTGCGCGCGCCGCTCGCGAGGCGCGCCGCTCGCTAGGCGCGTGCCGCTCGCTGCTGCCGCCCGACGTCGCCGGCGCCCAAGGGTAGCTGGGCGCAAAACCTTGCCGACTTCGATCGCGAGCGGCGCGTGCGCAGAATAACGAGCTTGGGAAGATCGCTTTCCCAATTCGTTGCTCCGCGTGTCGCTGCGTGGTTCGCGACAATCACGTGGTGAGCATGATTCCTCTGAGCCGTTCTCGCTGGTGGCGCGCGCGCTCGTTGGGTAGAGATTCCGAGTCTCTCGCTGGCTCGCCTTCGTGAGCTAGGGCACACTTGGGCTCTGCTTGCCGCTTGGGGATCTGCCATGAAATCTACGCTCGTCGCCTGCGCGATCTTCGTGATCGCTGGAACCGTCGCATTTGCCTGTTCATCCGACACTTCTCAAGGCCTGCCGGGCTCAGGCAACGGAGGCTCAGGGAGCATCACCCTCACAAGTGGTGGAAACGCGGCTCAGTCTCCTGACAACGCGACCAATCCGCCGCCGATCCCGGCCAGCAACCCCAACGGGTGGACCGACATCACGCCTGCCGAGCGCGGCGCGTTCGTAGGTCAAGGCTGCGACGGCTGGAGCGCCGAGCCCGAAGGGCTCCCGAGCATCCTGGAGTTCGTGCTGGACGTGAGCGGGACCATGCGCGCCACCACCAGCACCACCGGCGGGCAAAGCAAGTGGGCCGCGTGCTCGGTGGCCTTGCGCACGGCGCTGACGGGTCTGCCCGACAATATCTCGGTGGGCCTCGAGTTCTTTCCGAACAAGAACAATGGGGGCGCGATCGCCGCTCCCACCGATCACACGCCTTGCATCGATCACAAGAATGACGTTGCGCCCGCGCGGCTGGGGGCGATGGGGTCGATGCAGCGCACCGCGCTCAATAACCAACTCGGCGTCGTCGTCCCGGATCCCAACGCGGCGACCCCGACGCAAGACGCGCTCGACTATGCGTACAGCGCGCTCGAGGCCAACGGCTCGACCGCGGCCAAGTACGCCGTTCTCATCACCGATGGCCAGCCGACGCTTGCGACCGGCTGCTACGGGATGGCAAACCCGCGGCAGCCCGACGACACCAACCCCATCATCCAGGACATTGGGGCCGTGTACCAGCGCTACGGCATCAAGACATTCGTGGTCGGCTCACCTGGCAGCGAGCGCAACGAGGGCACTGGCGCGGATGTGCGTGGCTGGCTCTCCGCAGCGGCGCGTGCCGGCGGCACCGGTCCCGTCGGCTGCAGCGACACACCAGGAAACTTCTGCCACTTCGACCTGACCACGGCGGCCGACTTCGGTAGCGCGCTCACCGACGCGCTGCGCTCGATTGGGAGCGCCGTGATCGGCTGCGACTACACGCTCCCCAAGACTTCCCCGAGCGGTGCGACGATTGACCCGAACAAGGTCAATCTCATCTACACGGATGGCTCCGGCCAGTCCCACCTGCTGCTTCCGAACGGCGACCCGAACTGCGCCGTCGGCTGGCACTATCTCGACCCGCCCGCGTACACCCAGGTCCACATTTGTGGGACCACTTGCAGCACCCTGAAAGGCGATCCCAAGGCGAGTCTCGATCTCGTGTTTGGTTGCTCGACGGGCGAGGTTCCGCCGTTGCGTTGATGGGGCTGCGTTCAGCGACGCCTCCGTTGCGTCGACGGGGCTGCGCTCAGCGACGCTTCAGGGGCGCGTGGCGTCCGACGTTCCGCTCAGGGTCGCGCTCGCCAAGTCATGCATGCCAATCGCCGTGGCCAGGTTCGCGGTGGTGGTCGTGGTCGTTACTCCCGGGAGTGTAGCGACGTCGAGCGCGTAGAGCGTGAACACGTAGGTGTGCACGGTGCCGCTTGGGCAGGGGCCGGTATAGCCCGCAGTGCTGCCGAAGCCTGCGCGCTGTTTGGCGCCCGCGGGCGCCGTCAGCGTGGCACCCGTCGCCAGCGATTCGGGCAACATGCTGGTGTCGGGCGGCATGTCCCACAGCACCCAGTGATTGAGGTTGTTGTTCGTGTCCTGCAGGACGAGCGCGTAGCTCAACGTCCCTGTCGGGCCCATCGTCCAGGAGAACGGCGGGGAATGATTGGCCCCAGCACAGGTGAAGTCAGCGCTGAAGACTGCGCCGGGCGCAAGCTTCGAACTGGTCAGCGTGAAGCCACTGCCGCCGCTTTGACCCGCGGCTCCCGCCGTCGCTGCTCCGCCGGTGGCGCCGCGCCCTGCGCCGCC
>JAEUAF010000026.1 GCA_019695485.1 Sorangium sp. | reverse complement strand
GGAGGCAGCGTGTCGAGCCGCACTTTGGGCGCGCGCCAGGCATAGACGAGCGGCAGCACCGCGTTAGGGCCGAGCTCGGCGTGTGCGATCGCGGCAAGCGTGGCCTCGACGTCGAGCGCGCGCCCGTCAGCCTCAGTGATCCGCGCGTGATGAGTGACGTCGAGGCGCGCGTCGACGGGAGCGCGGGCGAGCGACGGTGCGAGCGCCATGAGCCGCGCGCGCGCTCGCTCGCTATCGAAGCGGAGCCGCGCCGGTACCTGGTGGAGCTCGAGTGGCGGACCGCCGAGGGCTCGACCGAGCCGCGCAAGAAAGCCCTCGGCACCGCGAATCTGCCGCGCCTCGCGCAAGGTCGCCTCGGCGTCCAGCGAGAGGCCAAACTCGCCGCTGCCGACCTCGATGAGACCGGGGCCAGCATCCAGATACAGCGACGTGCCGCGCAGTCGAGCGTCGGCTTGGCTGAGCCAGGCATCTAGCGAAGCGCCTTCGGGAAACGGCTGGCCAGCCACCTCGAAATCAAGCGGTGGCTGGAGACAACGCCGAAGCAGGGAGCGCTCGCCGTAAGCGAACGCCCCGAGCAGCAGCGCCGCGCTCGCTGCAGCAACGAAGGCAGCTCGCATCGCCTCGAGTTTAGCGGCTCCCATGCTAAAGAGGGCTTCCCAATGAGCGACGCTGAGTCGAAAAGACCGCTCCCTCCGGCGCCCTTCGACAAAATTGGTGGCAGCGAGCGCGTGCGTGAGCTCGTCGAGCGCTTCTACGACGCCATGGACGCGCAGGAACCCGCCTTGGCCGCCCTCCACCCGCTCGAAAATGGGCGTGTCAGCCGCGCCTCCCGCGATCGTTTCGCTCTTTTCTTGATTGGCTGGCTCGGCGGGCCGCAGGACTACGTGGCACGTTACGGGCACCCGCGACTGCGGATGCGGCACGCGCACGTGCCCGTGACCAGCCAAATGCGCGACGCCTGGCTGCGCTGCATGCAGATCGCGCTCACTGGCGAGCAAGCCGACGCCGACACCCGCGCCTTCCTCACGCAGCGTTTCAGCGAATTGGCCGACTTTTTGAGAAATCAGCCTGAATAGGCGCTCTCTCGGCAACGGCCCAAGAACCCGAGCGCCTCGGCTGGCCCGATCCCGCCGGGAAAAGTGGAAGCAGCGCGGCGACTGGGATAGTAATGCTGGGGCATGCGGCTAAAGCGGTGGAATTTCGAGTGCGCGCTGCTCGTCACGCTCGGCGTCATGTGCACGGAACGGCAGGCCCTCGCCGAATCGTCGTCCTCCGACAAGGCTGCCGCTGAGGCTTTGTTCGATCGGGGCGTCTCGCTGCTGCGCGCCAAAGACTACAAAGAGGCCTGCGAAAAGCTGGAGACCAGCGAGAAGATCGACCCCGCCGTAGGAACGTTGCTGTACCTCGGTGAATGCTACGAGCGGCTTGGCCGCACGGCGAGCGCGTGGGCCGTCTTTCGTGAAGCCAGCTCGCTCGCTCAAGCCGGTGGCCAGGCTGACCGCGCTAAAACCGCGATTCAGCGCGCGGAACGCTTAGAGCCGGACCTCGCCTACCTCGCGGTTTCCGTGTCTCCGGAAGCTCACACCCCCGGCCTCACCATTCGCCGCGGGGGCGAGACGGTAAAGCCTGACCTGCTAGGGGTTTCGATTCCAACGGATCCTGGCAGCATCCGCATCGAAGCCAGCGCTCCGGGCTACGCCACCTTCACGGCCAGCGTTACGCTCGCAGCACGTGAGCGCCGTGCCCTCGCCATCCCGGAGCTCGAAGCGTTACCGGGCGCGCCCAAACCCCCAGCTGACGCGAACACGACGCCGACGCCAACGCCGCCCCCCAAAACCGTAACGACACCCAGCCCCCAACCGGAGCGACCGCGCCATCGCGATCCCAGCGTGTTTGCTTATGTCTTGGGCGGGGTCGGCGTCGTCGGCCTCGGCGTCGGCTCCTACTTCGGCGTGCGCGCGATTCAGCGCGACCGCGCGACCACGACCTGCACCGGCTCGCAGTGCTACAGCCAAGCGGACGTCGATGCCTCGCACGACGCTTCGCGCTTCGCTCGCATTTCGGACGTGGCATTCGCAGCCTCGGGGGCGCTGCTGGCGGGCGGTTTGATCTTGTATCTCACCGCGCCGACGAGGCAGGAAAGCGCGCTCGTCGTCGCGCCGAGCTTCGCCCGCAATGGCGCGTCCTTGGCTCTACAGCGTGCGTTTTAAGAAGCTCGGTTAGAGCACGAGCGCTTCCACGCGCACGACATTCGGAGCCAGACAGCGCAGCGCTTCCAAGCTGCGGCGCTGCCAGTGGAGCCGCGGGTTCGTCAAGAACCGGATATGATAAGCCCCGCCCTCGGCGCGCGACACGACATCGATCCAGGTCACGAACGCCTTGAAGCAGCTCGAGTTCATGAAGTAGAGGTCGCGAAAGTCGAAGGCCACTTCCAGCACCTTGTGCTTCGCGGCTTCGCTATGCACGCGCTTCAGAAAGCGTCCGAGTGTCTCGACTGCCGACATATCCCCGTTGCCGGAGAAGGTGACGGTTATCTGCCCGTTCGCAAGCTGCGGAGTGAGCTGGAAACCAGTGTAGACGAGCGGCTCGAGATCGAGGTTCTGCATGCGTTCCACTACTCCACGGGGGTCGAGCACGTGATTGTGATCTGATCCCCATCGATGGCGTAAGCGAGGTCCATTTCTCCTTCCACGCGAATTCGAACGAGGCCGAGCCCGGAGCCATCACGCCGAGCGCTGTCGACCATCATGCTAACGTAGAGCCCCATCGGATCGGCCACTTCACGCAGCGCGTCGATGCGCTGCTGGAGCTCCGCAAGTTGAGAGGGAGTGGCTCGATTGCTGGCGCGCACCTCCACCCTCGCCGATCCGTCCGCGCGCTGCACCGTAACGTCCAAACGCGCTTCGCCATCCATCGAATACTTGAGGGTATTTTCCAGGAGTTCGTGGATAGTGAGCGCCACGCGCGACGCCGCGTCGGGGTTAGTCAACACCGAGTCGAGCAACTCATTCACGTAGCGCCGCGTGCTCGAGATGAGCTCGACGTTGGGCCGAAAGGTGAGGAGCATGTTGCGTGGTGCACTCATCGGCGATTCGTCGCTTTGGTTGACACCTTGCAATGCCAACGGCCCGTTTGCACGCGGCGTAAGTCGAGCACTCCCCGAGACTACCATTTCAACTGAAATCAGAGGTTTGTTTGAAGTGTAGGCCAGTGTGCGAGTCTAGTAGCGGCAGCAGCGATGGAGGCTCTCAACGGCGAAATGAGATCCCAGTAAACAAGCTGAGGTTCGATCCCCCAAGTAGATCGCCGAGCTGCGCGCCGAGGTCGGCGCGCAGGCCGCGCGCCAGGTGCAGGCTGGCACCGCCGTCGACGCAAGTGCGCACGTCGCTCAGGTCCGGATCCCAGCGTAGGGAACGTGCTGCAAAGGTGGGAAGCGCGGGTGTCGCGCCTTGCGTGAACGCGCCCGACAGCAAGGGGATACAGCGTTGCACGCCGCGCTCGTCGCGCAGCCCGAGAAATCCCGCGTTCAAGTCCAACTCGACACGAACCCGCGAACTCGTCGGGGCTCCGCGCAGTCGCAGGTGCGACAGCCAAGCCTCTTCGAACGGGCGCGCATAAACCGGCACCAGCGTCAGCCCGAGCAAGGCCGCTCGCTCGCCTGGCAAGGACAGTGCGGCCCGAAACCCCAGGCGGCTCGCGACGTCCACTAGCGCGAGCGGTTCGGCGAACGCGCGTGCCGGTAGGCCGACGGCGCACAGCACACAAAGCAAGCCGAGCGAGTGCGGCCTCATACAACTCTCTAACGACTAGCCTGACACCGAAGTTTCGCGCGCGCGAACTGAATCGTCACCCGTCAATCAACGGGGTGCGCAGGTGTAGCGCCCTGACGCCTTCAGAGGCGCTTACGCAAAGTCTCCGCGCGGGACCTTGAGCGCGCACCCGCGGTCACCCCGCGCCGAGCGCGTTTTTCCGCACGCATGCTGCGAGCCTCAGGCTCGCTCGAGGGCACCCAGGCAATCGTAGGCGGCGTATTTGTACGAATCAGCGAGCGTCGGATAGTTGAAGACCATGTCGATGAATACGTCGAGCGAGGCCCCCAAACAAATCGCGACCTGCCCGATGTGAACGAGCTCACTCGCGCGCTCGCCGATCACGTGGACGCCGAGCAGCTTGCGCGACTTGGCGTCGGCCACGAGTTTGATCACCCCCTCCAAGTCGCCTGTGATCTTGCCGCGGGGATTGTCGGCGAACGGCGCTCGCCCAACGACATAGTCGATGGCCTTTGCGCGGCAGGTCTCCTCGGTCTCGCCGAACGCGCTGACTTCGGGGATCGTGTAGATGCCATAGGGCATCACGGCCGCGACCTGTTGTTTGTATGCGAATCCGAAGGCGTGACACACCGCAACGCGAGCTTGCTCCATCGAAACCGACGCCAGCGCCGGAAATCCGATCACGTCCCCGGCTGCCAAGATGTGCGGCACCGAGGTGCGAAACTGAGCGTCGACGCTCAAGTAACCACGCGCGTCCGGGACAATCCCAGCTGCAGCCAAATTGAGCTCCGCGGTGCGCCCCGTTCGCCCTGCGGCAAATAACAGCTGTTCGGCTTCAAGCGCACTGCCGTCTGCGAGCTTGGTGACGACGCCCACTTTGGTGCGCTGGACGTTACCCCAACGCTGGCCTTGCACGAAGCGCACGCCGAGCGCTTGCATTGCGCGTTTCAGGCGGTCGACGATCTCAGCGTCGAGAAAGGGCAAGATCTCACCGCGCGCGTCGACCAAGGTCACGGCGGCGCCGAGCGCGGCGAACATGCAGGCGTACTCACAGCCGATCACGCCGCCACCGAGAATGATGAGTGAGCGCGGGATGCAGTCGATCGTCAAGATCTCGTCGCTATCGTGGATGAACGGATCCGTGAAGTCGATCTCGCTAGGCCGCACGGGCTTCGAACCGGTCGCGATCAGGACATGGTTGGCGCGAACCAGGCGTTGGCCCTCGCTGCTATCGATGGCGATGGTGTGCGGGTCGACGAACGCTGCGCGGCCCTCAACGTATTCGACCCCATGGCGCGCGAAATTCTGGCGAAAGGCCCGAGATTCCGCCTCCGCAATCGCTACTTTGCGCGACATCAAGTGCTGCAACGTCGCCGATGGGTCGAGCTCGACAGCCACGCCGTAGAGCTCGCGGGCGTGGTATCCGGACAAGTAGAGCGCGGTCTCGCGCAGGGTCTTGCTGGGCAGAGTCCCGGTGTGGACAGCGGCCCCACCCGGCTGCCGTTCGCGTTCGACGACCAGCGTACGCTTGCCGAAGTACGCTGCTTGCGCCGAACCCTTCTCGCCGGCGGGGCCGGCGCCCAAAGTGACTAGATCGTAGACGCCTGTTTCGACCATCCCTGAGGCTAGTGCACCACTCCTGATGCGCCATCAACAAATCGCGTCTCGATCGCATCGCGGGAACCCCTCGGACGATCAAGGGGCGGACGGAAACGGCACGCTCGCCGCCGGCGCACTAGGCGCAGCCGGTGCCGCGGAACCGCTCGGCGCTGGCTTGGGAGCGCTATCGGTGGTGGGTAACGGAGCAGGGCTCGGAGCAGGGAAAGGTGCGCTCGCTCCAGACGACGCGGAAGGCAGCGGGGCTTGTGGAGGAACGCTGGGCAGCGAGCGGGCTGGTTCAGAAGGCGGCGCAGGCACTGGCGCTACGCTCGCAGAGGCGGCGACCGGAGCCCGACTGGGGGGCGCCGCGCGTTCGCTAGTCACATCCTTCAACAGCGCGCCGGATCCCTGATCGATTTCAAAGATGAGCGCGCGACGCACCGCAAAGTCCCCCTGGTTGGCCGCGAAGACGACCTTGTAGAAGCGGCCGGGCTCGGCGTTGAAGCGGACTGCGAGCGGTGGGTCGTTGGGCGCCGCGCGATTCGCGACCGCCAGCAGATGCTTGCCGGGCAGGAGTTCCAAGTGAAGACGCGCGTCGTCTGGCACGTGCGCGTCGGCCACGTTCCCGTCCACGGCCACGAGGTCTACCGCGGCGTTGCCTTCGAAGCGAACGATCGCCACCCGCTCGGCGGACTGCACGGGCCCTGGGTAGTCTTGCAAAATGAAGGTCGGGCCGACGCACGCGGCCGCGCCCAATCCGAGAGCCGTGAACATCAGGAGTTTTACCCAGCGGGCGGGCGAGAGGCGCGGCATCGCGATGAGCTTAACACTCCACGCCCCAAAGGCGGGCGCCGATCCGCGGCTACCGCGCCACGGATGCCGCCGGCTCAGCGTGACCGAGGGCAAATAGGGGGACCTCTTTGCGGGGCTCGGCGGGGTCGTTGCTCTCGAGCGACAGCCGACCCGAAATGCCGCGCACACCCGGCGCCGCGCGCGCGGGAACGAAGCGTACTAGCACGCTGTAGACGCGTGGCTGCAGCCGCTCGAGGCGCGCTTCGAACGGGCCCTCGAGCACCGTCGCGGCGCGCAGCTTGAAATCCTCCCGAGCGCTCTCCACGCGCAGCGTTTGCTCGATGGGCGCGGGCCGATTCAGGTCGAAGTAGGGATTGGTCGGCTCGACGCGCAGGTTGCCTTCGACGTTCAGCGCAAACGGCAGCGTCAATTCGGTGGGGCGCGGAAGGCCGGTCAAAATTCGCAGGCTCCCCGCGCGGCTCCCCACGGCGCGTGCGCGAAACGTGATCTCCAGTCGCTCGCCGTTGGCCACAGCAACCGGCACCGCCACGAGCCCGCTTTCCTCGACGCTCTCGAGCTTGAGCGAGGCGCTAGCGGCAAGCGAGCCCGTCAGCTGAACGACGCGAGTCTCGCTCTCTCCGAAGCGCGTCGCAAACACGACGAGCGGAGTGTCAAAGCCCAGCCGGGGCGCGATCTCGCCCTTGATCTCCAGCGTCAGGTCGCCGCCCACGTTCGCGCTGCTGCGCACCCTCAAGGTGTCGCGAATAGCTCCCGTGCGCGACTCAGTATCGCAGGATACTTCGATCTCGGTGGCCCCTCGACCCGGGAGGAGTTCATCGCGTGCGCGGCCGCTGCAGGCGTAGGAGTTTTCGACGCCAAGGACGCGCAGCGGCAAATCGCCCGCGTTCTGCACGCGAAACGCGCGTCGCAGCGTTGCCCCTTGCTCCAGCCGACCAAAGGCCTGGCTCGGAGCGTCGCAAACCAAGCGCGCGGGCGACGGCTCCGTCGTGCGCTCTTTTGCGGGGCGCCCGCAGCTCACGAGCCCCACGAGCAACACCGCGAGCAGGCGCAGAGACCGCCTCGCTATTGGCAGGGCACCGCGCTGAGCTGTGGGCGGATCTGCTGGATGGTGGTCGGCCAAGTCGAGGCGGGGTTATACTGCGTGATCGACACTACGCCATCGGCGATGCGCGCGTTGATGTTCGCCACCACGTCCCAAATCGCGTCGTGACCCGCCGAGGCGCCTGCCGCTCCGTAGCCTGTGTCGGCCAGGATGGGCTTGCCGGTCACTTGGTGGACGCCGGCCCAAGTCATGGCGTTGTTCGAGCGAATCTTGGTGTTGTTGGCGTCGGTACCGCCGCCCGACGTGTTGATGAAGGTGAAGTCGCTGAGCTTGAAGTTCGAGTACCAGTCGCGACCGTTGTTGGGGATCCAGGGCGATATATCCAGCGAAAAGATCGCGTTCGGAAGGTACTTGCGAACGGTGGCGACCATTTCGGTCATCAAGGCGCCCGCTTCCTGCGGGGTCAGCGCCTGCGCATCGCCCCCCGCGTAGTATTGGTAGAAGTCTGGCTCCATCAACCAGATCAGCGGTCGCGTCGTTCCGCACGACGCCGCGAAGCCCTGGGCGTACATCGCATACTGATTGATGATGCGATCGTGGTGACCGCGAATGTAGGTCGCCCCGTACTGACAGAGGTTCGTGTTGCCGCTCACGTTGCAGTCCTGCAGGCCGGCGTCACGACGCGCGGCAAAAGCGATGATGTAGGAAACCATGGCCGGCACAGCGTTCGGGAAGTTCGTCTTTGCTTCCTGGCACAAGTAGTCCATGTCAAACTTATCGGCTTGCCCAATCCAGCCCGGCGTGAACATGTCGAGTTCGGCGAGCAGCGCAGCGTTGCTCTTGGCTTTGGAGTCGATGGTTCCAAAGTGAAAGCGACACTGGCTGAAAGCCTGCCCTGTGCTCGACCCTCCGCCGCTAGATGCTCCAGCGCTGCCGGCGCTCGCCGCGCCGCCTCGGCCCGCTCCACCAGCACCACCCGCGCCGCCCGACTGAGCGCGACCACCGGTCGC
>JAEUAF010000024.1 GCA_019695485.1 Sorangium sp. | reverse complement strand
CTCGGTTTCGGCTGCAATCGCCGCCTCGGGCCCCGCATCGGGGCGCGGCAGAGGGGGGTGCTGAACGGGCGTCGACGGGCTCATCCCAGGATTGCTAGAACGAGCACCATTCTACCGATGCGACTGCCTGACGCCAGGCGCCCGCGGTCCCCGGACCGGGTGCTGCGGAACGACGCAGTACGTGCCCGGGGAAAGTGGGCGACGCCGACCGAGATAGGTTGACGCGACGCTCGCCGGAGACTTTGCTGCCCGCGCTGGTGCTCCTCCGCTCCCCGACGCCCGTGACACACGGCCCAATGGCGGCCCTTGGCTGCGCCTGTTGGCTGGCGCTCGGCTGCCAGGCACGCCACAGCGCGCCCCCCGCTCCGAGCGCCTCCGCCGCCCCCAAAGCCAGCGCGGCCCTGCCATCGCGCACACCCAAAGAGACCCCACTCCCAGGCGAGCGCGTCGAGATCCCCGGCGGAGTCTTTCTCGCTGGCAGTGTCCCGGGCGAGCCCGGCCGCGTGCCAGAACTCGAGCCACGCCAGCACAGCGTCGAACTCGGGCCCTACCAAATCGACCGCTTGCCTTACCCGAATGATCCGGCGCGCGCGCCGCTCACCGGCGTCCCCCGCGAAGAGGCCAAGCGGCTCTGCGCCGAGCGCGGCGGCCGGCTCTGCACCGAGCTCGAATGGGAGCGCGCTTGCAAAGGCCCCGACAGCGACGCCTTCGGCATGGGCAAGAACTGGGATGCGCGCTGCGCCACGACCCCTTCGAGTTGCGCCTCCGGGTTCGAAGTGCTGGCCATGGGCGCAAGCATCTACGAATGGACGGCCGGCGACGTGGTCGGGGAGTCCGGTTCTGCACGACGCGCCGCGGTGCGGGGTGCCGCTGCTTCGGGCGCTGGCCCGACGCATCGTTGTGCGGCGCGACGGGCCCAGGACGCCGAAGCAAAGGCGGACGAATTGGGTTTCCGCTGCTGTGCCGGCGCCCCCAATGCGGCCGGCATGACCGAGCCGAAACTCGACGTAACCTTCAAGAAGACGCGCATCACCCCCGATGAGCTCGCCAAGCTCTTCGCCAAAGACCCGGCAACTGCGGAGCTTGCGCACGACATCCGCTTCTTCAAGGACCCCGACTCCGCCGAGACCGTCGTGTCGCGCGGCCCGGGCGATCGCAAGGGGCTCACCTTCGGCGTAGCGCCCATGCTGTGGAATCCCGTGGCGGGGGCCGAGTTTCTACTCGTGACCGGACGCTCGGGTGAAAATACGTCCTTTGTCGCGGCGTTCTATGTCGTGGGGGATAGCGACTATCGGCTCGCGTCGAGCTTCATTCTGCGAAACGAGCCGGGTCCCGTAGCCTTCGCCTACGACGGTTTTCTACGGCCGCGCCTCCACTTCAGCACCTGCTGGGGCTGCCCCGGCGAAACTGGAAAGATCCTGTTCCGAAAGCCCGAGCGCGCCGTGATCCTACAGCCGTAGCCTACGCGAGCGGCGCTGAGAGCTGGAACTCGTTATGTCCGGCCGGACCCTCCACGGCGCGCGCTTCCGCGCCCGCCAGCTCAGCGGCAATGGCGGCTGCGAACAAGCCAAGCCCGCGGCTATATCGACCCTTGGGGTCACCCTTGCAGTCGAGCTGGCCGAGCGCCGTGAATGCACTCTCGCGCAGGTTCGGCGCCAAGACCGGCCCCGCGTCGCGAACGCTGACCACGCCCCGGGCGCCGTCGCCAAAAACCCCCACCGCGACGCTACCATCGCTGCCGCTGCTCTGAATCGCGTTGAAAAGCAGATTGCCAAGGGCTCGCACGAACATGTCGCGCTGCACCACCACGCGGAGCCCAACGCTCGAGTCACCCTGGAGGGAGACTTTGCAACCGTAGCTCCTCGCGATGGGCTCGAGGCGCTGCAACGCTTCGTTGGTAATTTCCCAGAGGGAAGCCGGAAAGCGTTCGAGCTTTGGGCGCTCCTCCAGCACCGAGAGCCCGAGGAGCTCCAAATTGTCGATGATGTGCTTGAGCGAGCTGCACGACGCGCCAATGTCAGACAGCGCGTCGAGCGCATCCGGATCTTTGAGCCCGAGCGTGGTCTCGAGAAAGCCCACGTTACTGTGCAGGGCCGACAAAGGGTTCCGCAGGTCGTGGGCGACTAGAGCGAGCAGCGCCCCTACAATGGCTTTCTGGTCCAACCCGGACAATTCTTCTCCTATTTGGCGGGCAAGTCCACGGGCAAACTCGCGAGAAAATCGCCGATTGCCCGATTTAGGAGGCTCCGCTCCTCGAGCGGCAAGATGTGGGTCCCGCCCGGGATCATGACGAATTTCGCGTTCGGCATGGCGTCCGCCATCGCCTGCGAGAGCGCGGGCGGCGTGAACGAATCCCGCTCTCCCGTAACGACGAGGACAGGCACTCTTACGAGGGGCAACAGATCTTCTGCCGAGTGTTCGCCCGCTTCCCGCAGCATGTGCAGGAACATCTCGAAATCGACTTGGGCGGCGTGCTCAAAGTAAGGCCGCATGTCCTCGGTACGCACCGCGTCCAAGTTCACATCGCCACTCAAACGTGCGAGCGCGAGCCCTAAACCGACGGGAACTCGAGACCAAAGCCCACGCACGAGACGCGGATGCCGCTCGACGAACTCGATCAGGTTCGGCAGCACCCCCGCCAGAACATCGCTGCCCTTGAACGTATAGGTAACGCGCCCGAAGCTACCGGCGATGAGAATGAGCGCGCGCACCCCTTCGGGACGTAGGCGATACGCTTCGAGCGTTACCTGAGTCCCGAAAGAGTGACCCACGAGCACGACCGGCGGATCGCCGATGTGCTCGCGCACACAGTCAAGGTCCTTGGCGTGGTCGGCGACGCGTATCCGCTGCGGATCAACCGGGAGGGCACTTCGGCCATGACCCCGATAGTTCCAGTGCGCGACACCGCCGAACTCCGCTAGATCGTCCCATAGGTACTTATAGATGTACCCATCGCAGACGATCCCGTCCGACAATATGAACACGGGCGGCTCTTCGCCGCCTCGCGGACTACCACCGCTGCGCAGCCTCACATAGAGGCGCGTCTCATCGGGTCCGATCGCAAAGGATTCCGGACCGACCGACGAATCAGCCGGCTTCCTCGCTCTCGTCTTCAACGTCGTTCACGCTCGGGATCTTCTTGATCTCGAGCCGGGCCATCTTCCATGCGCGTTGCACGACCCAGGACAGCGACCGGTCCAGTCGCGCCGCCTCGTCCTTGATTTCCTGAAGCATTGATTCCGGAAAGTAGAGACTCTGTTTGCGCTTGTCGCTGCCAGCGGCTTTGTTGGAGTCGTTTTCGGCCACGCTTACCTCGGAGCAAAAAATGGGTGATCGGCCCCTGCCGACCCTCCGATTTGTTGATGACAATCTTAGTAGCACCCACAGACCCTGGGAAGCAATGGGGTATTCTCGCTCTACGAGCATGCCCGTTCCACGCGCCACGAATTTCCATCAAATGCCGAAAGAAATAGCCCATCCCGAGTGCAGAAACGCTCGCCCGACCGCAACCACGGCTGGGAAAATGGCGAGCTTGTCGTCGGTGCTGCCAGTGAAAGGAAGCCGGCTGTTGGTGTTCCTAGGGGCGCTTGCCGCTACCGCCGCCTTGCACGCGGACCGGCCGGCCCTAGCAACCACCGAAAAAGAGAGCCCGTATGCGTTGCTCGACCAGCTCGGGAGGGTGCTGTCGTTCGTGGAAAGCGAGTACGTCGACCCGGTCGACCATCAGGTGCTGTTGGAGGGCGCCATTGAGGGGCTGGTCGCCAAGCTGGACCCGCATTCTGCCTACCTCCCCCCCGAAGATTACGCGATTTTTCAGAGCGATACCGAAGGGCGATTCGGCGGCGTGGGAGTAGAGGTCGACTTCGGTGAAGACTGGGTCACCGTGATCGCGCCGATTGAAGGCTCACCAGCGGAGAGAGCCGGTGTTCGGCCGGGGGACCGCATCATCGCGATCGATCACGTCAGCGTCCGCGGCAAGCGGCCGCCAGATCTCGTGCGCCAAATGCGTGGCACTCCGGGTGGCAAAGTGCTCCTCACCGTCAGCCGCCCGGGCACGGATAAGTACTTATATTTTTCGCTCACCAGAGAGGTGATCAGCGTCGCCTCGGTAGCGAGCAAAGTGCTGACGGGCGGCGTGGGATACCTGCGAATCAAATCATTCCAGGTGGGGACGCACACCGAGCTCCTGAACGAGATCGGCCAACTTCGGAAAAAAGCGGGGCACGCACCGGCCGGACTCATCCTCGATCTTCGCAACAACCCAGGGGGCCTCGTCAACGAGGCGACCTCGATCGCCGATGAGTTCTTGTCGCAGGGCATCGTGTTCACCACGCGACGGCGCGGCAAAGTCGTCGACGAAGTGCGAGCTCAGCCGGGCGGTGCCCTACGCGATGGCAGCGTCGTGGTGCTGGTGAACGAATACACGGCGAGTTCGGCAGAACTCCTGGGCGCCGCATTGCAAGACAACCGGCGAGCGAGCGTGGTCGGGGCCCGCACCTTCGGCAAGGGCTCAGTACAGAGCATCGTTGATTTGCCCGGCGGGGCTGGGCTTCGACTGACCACGCTCCGCTACTACTCGCCGCTCGGCCACGCGATCCAGGCCGAGGGCATCAAACCCGACGTCTTGATTCCGTCGACGAGCGGAGAGTTCGGGGTCGTGCGCGAAAAGAACCTGGAGGGGCACTTGGCCGCCGAGCCCGGCGGTCGGAGCGAGACGCCCGCTCCACCCATCGAACCCACCACGAGCGATTCCCCGGCCCACCTCCCTGAGCCTACGCTTGGGAATCGCCAGGTCCCCGACGATCCGCGAACAGGCGCAGACCCGGCGCTCGCGGTTGCCTATCAGCTGGTCACCGGAGCGCTGAGCGCGGCCGCTCCTCCCGCAGACGCCACGAAGGCTGCCCCAAGCAGCGCCGCTGGCGCGACCCCGAAGAAGTGAGAGCGCTGGGCTTTAGAGCGGCACGCACTGCCCGCAAGCGGGCGCGTAAGCAGCAATGTTGGCGCCTGCGTTCGTTATTTGGGCGCAGGTGGCCGCTTTGGCCTGCACGATGCAGCCGTTACCCTGCGCGAGGGATTCCATGGCAGGACCCGCGCAGACTTTATCCGCGGTGGCCGTGCTGCACCCGAGCATCGCTTCGCCCTGCGTGACACACTCGGCCTCCGTTGCGGGTAGCTGGGCGAGCGCGCGCAAGTCGGCGTTGAAGCACTCGTAGATGCGCTTGCACTCCTCCGCGGTGACAGCCTTGCACAGGGCGACGGGGTCCGAAATCGAACTGGTGGACGGAGAGCTGTCGTCACTCCCGCACGCGCTAGCCAAAAACGCAGACCCAACCAAGCATCCAAGTACGCGCCACGCAACGTTCATTCAAGCCTCCAAGCTTCCGTTCCGGCGCATGCTACCCCGCGTCGCGGCGAAACTCGAGCCGCAGTGCGCGGCTGCGCCTCCAAAGACCGGTTTTGGAGGCCTGTTGAGTAACCCAAAGGGCGTAGCGGCAGGCCGAGCCGCTCGCCGGACACCTGCCGCGCGACCAACTCGGATTAGACTTGCAGCCGTCGCCAGGGGCCTGCCGTGCACATCGAAATACTGAAGACATTCTGTGATCTCGTCGATACCGCGAGCTTCAGCAAGGCCGCCCGCCAGAACTTCGTCTCACAATCTGCCGTCAGCCAGCAGCTTCGCACCTTGGAAACGCACTACGGGCGAAGGCTCTTGGAACGCGGGGCGGGACGCCCACTCGTGCTCACCGACGCCGGCCGCGTGCTCTACTCGGAAAGCAAAGCCATCCTCGAGCGGTTTCAGGCGCTCGATCAGAGGCTGCGGCAAGGGGCCGAAGTCATGGCAGGCAATGTGCGGGTGGCGACGGTGTATAGCCTCGGCCTGCATTCCCTGCCCCCGTTCGTAAAACAATTCCTAGCCCTGCACCCGCAGGTCAACGTGCGCGTCGAATACAGTCGCACCGACCGCATCTACGAGGCCTGCCTCGATGGCACCATCGACCTCGGAATCGTCGCGCAGCCGCATCGCCGCGCTCAGCTCGAGATCGTGTTGCTGCGCCCTGAGCCGCTGGTCTTGGTATGCAGTCCCGAACATCGCTTGGCGCGTCGACGCAAGATCTCACTGCCGCAACTGAGGGGCGAACCGTTCGTCGCCTTCGAGCGCAACGTGCCGACGCGCAAAGCCATCGATCGCCTGTTGAAGGAGCACCGCGTGTCCGTCTCGATCGTGACCGAGTTCGACAATATCGAGACCATCAAGCGCTCGGTCGAGGCGGGGCTCGGCGTCTCGATCTTGCCGCAAAACTGCGTAAGGAACGAAGCCAAGGCGCGCACTTTGGTGCCGCTCGAGTTTGCTGACGGCCCTTACACCCGTTCGGTGGGCATCATTCACCGCAAAGGTCGGGAGCTCGGACCCACGACTCAGGCTTTCCTGAAGTTGTTGACGACCGGACTTGGCTAAACGTCATGCCTTCACTTTACGCTACATCAGTTTGCGCACGAAAAAACTGATCGCGCTGAGGACGCCGGACACCACGAGCATCGAGACCCACGGCACATAAACGCGCGTCGAGCCGCTCTCGTAACGGATGTCCCCCGGTAGGCGGCCGAACCAATTGAGCGCTCCGCTCCACACGACCAAACCGACCAGGACGATGAGCGCCCCGATCCCCACAATCAGGGGACCGGGTGAAGGCGACTCGGGAGACACGCGAAACTCCTCGGCTGACGAGCGATGTGGTGCCCTAGCTCTTGAGCAGCTGCCTGAGCACGTACTGCAAGATCCCGCCGTGCGTGTAGTAGTCGAGCTCGACGGCCGTATCGATACGCACCAGCGCCTCGAAGTGCTTCTCGCTGCCGTCGGCGGCCGTGGCGCGCACCTGGACGCGCTTGCGGGGAGCGAGCCCCTTTGCGATGCCCTGGATGGCAAACGTCTCCTCGCCGCTGAGGCCGAGGCTATCGCGGGTCTCACCGGCTAGAAATTCTAGGGGCAGCACGCCCATGCCGATCAAGTTCGAGCGGTGGATGCGCTCGTACGATTCGGCGACAACCGCCCGAATTCCGAGCATGAACGTGCCCTTGGCCGCCCAATCGCGAGACGATCCCGAGCCGTACTCTTTGCCAGCGAGGACGATCAGCGTCACGCCCTCGGCTTGGTACTTCTGGGAGGCCTCGAAGATGCTCATCTGCGCGCCGTCAGGCAGGTGCCGAGTGACGCTGCCCTCCACCCCAGGCACGAGTGCGTTGCGCAGCCTGACGTTGGCGAACGTACCGCGCATCATCACTTCGTGATTGCCGCGCCGCGCGCCGTATTGATTGAAGTCCTTCGGCTCGACCCCGTGGTCCATCAGATACTTCGCCGCGGCCGAGCCTTTGGCGATGTTGCCGGCCGGAGAGATGTGATCCGTCGTGACCGAGTCGCCCAGCACGAGCAGCGCGCGCGCCGCCGATATGTCCGCGAGCGCGGCCGGCTGCAAGCTCATGTTCTCGAAGAACGTGGGCTTTTGCACGTAGGTGCTGTGGGCATCCCACGCGAAGCGCTCCCCCGCGGGCACCGGAACGGCGCGCCAGCGCTCATCGCCTTGGAATACGTTGGCGTACTCGCTAGCGTACATTTCAGCGGTCACGTGCTCGCCCACGACCGTGGCAACCGCCTCGGGCGAGGGCCAAATGTCGCGCAAAAACACGGGATTTCCGTCGCTGCCGGTACCGAGCGATTCCGTTTCGAAGTCGATGTCCACGCGACCCGCGAGCGCATAAGCCACGACCAGCGGCGGGCTCGCCAGGTAGTTTGCGCGCACGTCAGGGCTGATCCGTCCCTCGAAGTTTCGGTTACCGCTGAGCACGCTGGCCGCCACCAACTCCCCATCCTGAATCGATTTACTGATCGCTTCCGGCAGCGGGCCGCTATTACCAATGCAAGTGGTGCACCCATAACCCACGAGGTTGAACTTCAAGGCCTCGAGCGCCGGCATGAGCCCGGCCGACTGCAAATAGCGGGTGACGACCTTGGACCCGGGAGCAAGGCTGGTCTTTACCCAAGGCTTGCTGGTCAACCCGCGGCGCACCGCGTTCTGCGCGAGCAGCCCAGCCCCGATTAGCACGTAGGGGTTCGAGGTGTTGGTGCACGAGGTAATCGCGGCGATCACGACATCGCCATGCGTGAGCTCGAAGCTGCTGCCGGCGTATTCGGTTTTCACGCGTTTGGCGAGTGCCTCTGCGGAGGCGACCTTCGGCGCGTCTTTTGATTTCTTGGCTGCCGCCACCAGCTCCGGAAGCACTTTCTTCCAGGAGCTCGGCATGTCGCGCAGGGAAACCTTATCGTGGGGACGCCGCGGCCCCGCCAAGGTCGGCAGCACCGTGCCGAGGTCGAGACTGAGCGTGTCCGTGAAGACCGGATCTGTCTGGCCCTTGCTGCGAAACAAGCCCTGCGCTTTGGCATACGCTTCCACGAGCGCGACACGCTCGTTGTCGCGCCCCGTGAGCCGCAAGTAGCGCAACGTCTCAGCGTCGATCGGGAAGATGGCGCAGGTGGAGCCGAACTCAGGGCTCATGTTGCCAATCGTGGCGCGGTTCGCGAGCGGCAGACTGTCGAGCCCATCGCCGAAGAACTCCACGAACTTGCCGACCACGCCCTTATCCCGCAATTGGCGGGTGATGGTGAGCACCAGATCGGTCGCGGTCGCCCCGGGCGGTAGCTCCCCGTGCAGCCTGAAACCGATTACCTGCGGCACCAGCAAGTTGATCGGCTGTCCCAACATGGCGGCCTCAGCTTCGATGCCGCCGACCCCCCAACCGAGGACGCCCACGCCGTTAATCATGGTGGTGTGGCTGTCGGTGCCAACCAGACTATCGGGGTACGCAACGCCGTCTTGATCGAACACCACGCGTGCCAGGTATTCGAGATTGACCTGGTGCACGATGCCCGTGGAGGGCGGCACGACCTTGAAATTTCGGAATGCAGTTTGTGCCCAACGCAGCAGCACGTAGCGCTCGTGATTGCGCTCGTATTCGTTCTTGGTGTTGATTTGAATCGCGTCGTTCGTCCCGAAGGCGTCCACCTGGACGGAGTGATCAATCACGAGCTCGGAGGGGAAGAGTGGATTGATCTTGGCGGGGTCCCCGCCCATCTGTTGCATGGCGTCGCGCATCGCAGCGAGGTCGACGACCGCCGGCACGCCCGTGAAATCCTGCAGCACGACGCGCGCGGGGTGGAACGCGATCTCGGTGTCCGGCTGGGCCGCCGGGTCCCAGGCCACGAGCGCCTCGATGTCCTTCTTTTCAACGGCTTTGCCGTCTTCGCAGCGCAGCAGGTTCTCGAGCAATATGCGCAAGGAGAACGGCAGGCGCGAGAGGTCCTTACCCAGTGTGGCCGACAGCTTCGGCAAGCTGAAATACGTGTAATGCTTGCCGTCAACGTCGAGGGTCGCACGCGTGCTGAACGAATCGCGAGAACGGTCTGCCATGAATCGATTTCCTCGATGGCGGAAGTACCCCAGCCGCGCGGCGCACGCAATTTCCGAAAGCGCCGATTGACCAGGTCTCGCCCTGGTGCGCGAAACTCGAAAGAAATGTTCGCTCAGCCGCCAGCCGCGCTCCCCGCAGCAGCCCGCCCGGCGCTGAGCCCGGCGCTGAGCGCTTCGAGCACGGTCCGCGGCCGCCCTGCGACACAGTCACCCGCGGCAAACAAACGCGCAGCACTGAGCCGCCCGCGGACGTCCGCCGAAACGCCGACTCGCTCGAGCGCACCCAAGCCCTTACGAACGAAGCTCGGGCCCCAAACCGAGGAGCCCGCGTCGAGCCATTCGGCATCGAGCTTGAGTGGGACGTCGGCGCTGAGTGAGAGCGCGAACCCCAGCCTCCCGCTCGCTGGTTCGCGTTCCAGCAAGATCCCCCCGGCCGCGACGCCGCCGAGAGCCAACACGACCGCATCGGCCGCCAACCCACTGCCGTCGCCCAGCTGCAGGCGCGCGCCCGCCGCGCTGCTCTCGACGCTCGTCACGTGAGCGCGGCGCAGCACGACGCCGAGCTCGCGCAAGACCTCGTCCCGCCGAAGTTCGAAGCGCGCTCCGGCGACGCCCCCGGGCGCTGACGACACTTCACCAACGGGGCGGCTCAAGAGCGCCGCGAGCTGGGGAGCGGCGTCGCTGGCGACCCCCAGCCACGGCCCCAAAAGCCAGGCCTTGGCCGCACCGTCGGCCCTGCGCAGTGCGTTGGCCAAGGCGTGGACACGCGTTTCGACGTCGAGCTCCACACCAAAATCGTAAGCACTGATGCGCCGCTCGAAGCCCTCTTCGAGCGCGTCGACCCGAACCGCCACGAACTCGGTGCGCGTACGGCGCGCCCAAGCGCTTTCGGTATAGCTTCGCGCAAGCAAGGCGGCGTCCCAGTCGTCTCGACCGACATCCGCCACGGCGACCGAGAGCCCCGCAAGCGGCTCCAAATCGAGCAGCGCGCGGTCGCGGCCAATCACACTGCGGATCACCCCTTCTCGCGTCGCGATCGGCCGCGGGCGCGCGCTCACCGCGATGCCGAGCCGCATTGCGAGTTCGAGCGCCTCGGCGTCGAGTGGGGGCCCGTCGGCCACTCCGTTGTACCATGCGCTCGCACCAGCACTGGCGTGGAGGAGCGTTACGTGCGCGCCCGCCCGCACAGCGGCCCACGCCGCCGCAACACCCGCGAAACCGCCGCCTACGACGACAACGGACGCGGGCTGCGCGCGGCCCTCAGTCATTCTCGAAATCCCCCGCGGAACTCGCGGCGACGCCGAGCTCCGCGCGGATCACGGCTAGGCCGAGCGCTTCTTGGCGCGCCTGCTCGGGCCCCGTGATCGCGCTGCGTCGCCTGGCAGAGCCCTCGAGAAACTGCAGCGCCATGCGCCGCCCATCGTCGGGTGAACGCCCCGTCATGTCGGCGACGATGCGACCGCAACGCGCAGCGCAGCGCATCCCGCCGCAGGCGCCAAGGCCGAGCCGCGTGCGGCGCGAAACGTCGTCCACGTTGACCGCAAGCTCGGTGTCGACCACGTAGCGGATCTCGGCTTCCGTGACCGGCTCGCATGTGCAGACCACTGCGGCCTCGGAGGGGGCGCGCTGCATGCGCTCGAGCACGCGCAAGCTGCGGCCGCCGTGACGGTATTCGAGCCGCGCCGCGGTCACGGCCTCCATGCCACCGTCGAGGACGAGCCGCATCGGATCGACGCTCTGCTCACCGCCCGGTAGCGGCGAAACATGGGTGCGACACGCCACGCGCACGTCGAGGCGAGCCGCCACGACGTCACTCATCTCCTCGGAGAAGAGCCGATACGAGGCAAGTTTGCCCCCGATCATCGAGTAGAGGCCGTCGGCGCCGTGAGCCGCGTGATCCACCACTTGGTGCTCGCGGGACAGCGCGTCCTCGTTGACCCCGAAACCCCAGAGCGTCGGTCGGACGCCGCCCCAGGTGCCAATCGCGCGCGCGCTCCGGATCCCTGGAAAGACGCCCTCGACCGCCTGAAAGAGGTATCTCACCTCGTCTTCGGAGGCCACGACTTCGTCGAGATCTCCGTAGTAGTCGTCGTCGGTGGTGCCGAGCACGCTCATGTTCTGCCAAGGCATCAGGAACACTTGGCGACCATCGACGGCACTCGTGATAATCGCGTAGTTCGTCAGGCGTCGATCGAGAAATACGTGGACGCCCTTGCCGGGGCGAATGCGCGCCGCGTCGGGCAGCAAGCCGCCGAGCCCGGTCGTGATCGGCGCCCACGCGCCCGTGGCGTTCACGACGAGACGCGAAGTCATGCGCCCAACCTCGCCGGTCAAGCGGTCGCGATAGCTGATCCCGTACGCCGAGCCATCGTCGCGCCGCAAGATCTGGGTCACGGTCGTATGGGTGCGCGCCTGCCCACCGCGCTCACGCGCGTCGCTCACATTCGCGATGCAAAGCCGCGCACCATCGATGCCCCACTCATCGAAGGTCACGCCCCCGTGCACCCCGCCGACGAGCCCCGGTTCGAGCGTGGCGATTTCGTCGCCCGTCAGACGCACATGCGGCTTGCCACGCTTCAACGGCTGATAGCGGTCGTAGAGCGAGAAGAAGGCGTCGTACGCCGTCAGCGCCACGCGCGCCGCGACGCCGTTGCCGCGAAAGACCGGCATCAAGAACGGAATCCGAAACAACAGGTGCGGCGCAATACGCTGAATGTGCCCGGAATCGAGGCACGAGCTGTAAGTGACGTCGGGATCCGCGGTCAGGTAACGCGGGCCTCCGTGAATCATCCCGCTCGAATTGCCGCTCGCGCCGAAAGCAATGTCGTTGCGCTCGAAGAGCGCCGCCTTGATTCCGCGCAAGCTCAGATCACGCAGCACCCCGGTGCCGTTCACCCCGCCGCCAATGATGACGACGTCGACGTCGGGCAGGCGCCCATTCGGATCGAGCTCGGGCGGAGGCCGCGCTCCGGGCGCAGGCAGCGCTTGCATCTACACTCAGTAAAGCACGCCCTGTCGCCACGCTTGGTGTTGCTTTCTTGGCCCGCGGCCCGGCGTCGACGTACCTCTCGCCCGTGACTTGTGTTCCCCGTCGTTCGGGTTGCCAGAGGGCAGCCGCCTCCCGACCTCACCGCCAAGCGAGCCTGGACGAATGACCGCCGCTGAGCCGCGCCGCGCTGTTTTGCGAGGCATCGCTGCGGCACTCGTCGGAGCCTTGTTTGCCGCTAGCGCGCGCCAGGCGCGGGCCGCCGAGACTCCGCTGGTCGGCAGGCCGAAGGGTCGGCCGCATATCAAGGTCGAGCGCGTCAGCCTCCCGCCCGGCGTGCCGAACGCCGACGAATACCTGCGGCATCTGAACCTCACTCTTCGCCGGGAAGCGCGACGGGCCGATTGGGGCGCGGGCGCTCGCAATACGATCATGCTGCGTTTTGCCGTCGAAAAGCTGACGTTCGAAGCGCACGCTGCCTCGTTACGTGTGCATTGCAGTGCGATGGGCGAACTCCCACGACGCCGCACTGCCCGCAGCCAGCTCGTGTACGGCGGCGACCGCGCCGACGAGACCAAACTCGTAAAGCAGGTGCTCGAAATCGTAGCTCGTGGGGTGGTCGCCCGACTCGCCGACCTGGAGCGCACGCGACGAGGGCGCTGACCACGACAGAGCGGGCTATACTGCGAGCGCTCCACCCTCGTGAACCAAGATGGCGGTCGCCCAAGGACACTGCCCAAACTGCGGCGCACCCATCGAGTTCCAAGTTGGCTCGTCGCTCGCCAAGGTCTGTGAATTCTGCCGTCACACCGTGGTGCGCAGCGACCGTGGCCTGTCGCACTTAGGCAAAGTCGCTGATCTGGCGAACGTGCCGTCCCTGATCGCGGTGGGCGACGAAGGCACGCTGGGCGGCCGTCCCTTCCGCGTGATGGGGCGCGTTCAGCTCGATCACGGCAAGGGGCCCTGGGACGAGTACTACGTCGCCTTCGACTACGGTCAGAGCTGGGGCTGGCTCGCGTTTGCACAAGGGCGTTGGTTTGCGACGTCGCCCGTACCGGGCATTGCCACGCCCCCCTACGACGAGCTTGCTCCGGACGCCCTGGTGACGCTCGGGGCTGCTGGCGCGTTCCGCGTGAGCGAGCGACGAAGCGCGCACATCAGCTCCGCAGAAGGCGAACTGCCCGGGGCTTTCCCCGAGGGATTCGTGCGCCACTATGCCGATCTCTCCGGTGCTGGCAGCGCATTCGCGACGATCGACTTCGGGGACAATACCCAGACCGTCGTCGTCTTTCTCGGCTGGGAGTTTGCCGAGAGCCAGCTGACGGTGACCGCGCTCGGGCCGCGCAGCACTCAAAAGGTCGCCGTCACGTCGCTGAAGTGCCCAAGCTGCGGCGGCGACGTGCCCGCCCTGTCGCCGGGCCGCAGCACACGGCTCGGCTGCCCCTATTGCGGAGCGATCAGCGACCTCGCGGAGGATCGCGTGATCGCGCAACAGGAGCGCGCGCGCACCGAACCCATCATTCCAATCGGCTCGCGCGGCACGCTTGGTGGAACCGAGTACCTGTGCATCGCGATGTTGCGCCGCGGCAGCGACTTCGAGGGCGAGCTCTACGCTTGGGAAGAATTCCTGTTGTGGAGTCAGGGCATCGGCTTCCGCTGGCTGGTCTTGGATCCGGAGACCGGCTGGTCCTTCGTTTCGCCCGCCAATCCTGCAGAGCTCGATCTGAGTCAGCTTCCCGGCAGCATCGGCCTCGGCAAACGCCGCTTTCGCAGTAGAAACCAGAACCTAGCAAGCGTCCTCTACGTGGTCGGTGAAGTGTACTGGAAGTGCGAAATCGGTGAGACCACGAACGTCGCCGATTTCGTGGATGGCGACACGGTTCTTTCTCGCGAAGAGGCAGCAGGCGAAGTCAGCTACAGCCTTGGCACGCCGGAAACCTGGCCGGTCGTCGCGACTGCCTTCAACTTGCCGCTCGCCAAGCACGCTAGAGCCCAAGCGCAGAAATCGACGAGTGGCTTGCCCAGCGTCACGCTGCTACTCGTTGCCGCCGCAGTGATCGTGTTCGTGATCTTGCTGGCGAACGCACCGAGCGGTGCCCTGCGCGCCGCGAGCGGTGTCAGCGGCGTGAGCGGCGTGACCGGAGGAACCGGCGTGAGCGGCGGCTTCCGCGGCGGCGGCGTCTTCTACGGCGGAAAGTGACGTGAGCGGTCCGCCGCCGGGCTATGAGGACGCTTCGAGCCAGGAGCGACTCGCGCTCGCCGGGCCCGCGAGCGTGGCGGCGCTCTGCGCGTCGGCGCTCGCGCTGACCGCCTACGAACTCGGCATCGCAGATCCGGAAGCCTACACGCCGTTCGACGCGCCGAGCCAAGCTCGGTGGATCTTGAGTGCAGGGCTCGCCGCAGGTGTCGCGCTCGGCTATCGCACGAAGACCCCCGCCACGCGCGCCGTGCCGGCGCTGGCGACGCTCGCGCTACTCGCGGCGGCAGCAGGGCACGCTTGGGTGTTTGCCTTCGCGCACGGACGCCTCTTGCTGACGCTCGAGGTGTTGTTGCCCGCCTTAACAGGCGTTCTCAGCGGCTACGCGGCACTGGTTTTGGGCCGCGGGGTGGGGCGCCATTTCGCGGTGCTGGGGGTGTTTGCCTACCTGCTCAACGCGCTGCGACTGTGCTTGCTGGGCGGCGCTTGGCTGCTGCTTCTGATGATGCTTCCTCTGCTCCCCGTGCCGCAGCGCGGCGCGCTGCTCTCGGCGCTTCTGACCCTCGCTGCGCTCTTGCTCGAGCGCTTCCAACGCTTGTGCGGGCCCACGCCGAGAGCGGCGTGGGCGGCGCAGAGCGTGATCGCCATCGCTCCCTTCGCAGCGCTCGGCTCGCTCGGCTTGGCCGAACGAGCGCTGCCGCGCGAGGCGCTCCGCAGCCACGCGGGCGAGGTCGTGTATGCGCTCGACGGACCCCGCGGTCACCATGTGGTGTCGCGCTTGCAAGGTGGGCTCGTGCTGTTTTCGGGAGAGATGCTGGCACTTACCAGCGCGGACGCGCCACGCTTTGCGGAGTCACTCGCTCATCCCGCGCTGGCCGTGGCCCGACGACGGCGCGCGGTGCTAGTGCTCGACGACGGCACGGGCAGCGTCGAAAGAGAGGTTCTGCGCTGGCGCGACGTAGAACGCCTCACGCTCGTCCCTCACGACCCGAGCCTGCTCCGCTTGGCAAAGCATAGCCTCTGGTTTCAACGCCTCGGTGCGGACGCGCTCGCCGACTCCCGCGTGCAAGAAGTGCCCACCGAGGCCGCTCCGTTCGTGCTGAACAGCCGAGAGTCGTTCGACGTTATTTTGGTCAACATGGGAGATCCGAGCTCATTTCTCGAGGGGAAGTACTACACCGTGGGCTTCCTCGAAGCGCTGCGGCTGCGGCTCGCGCCGGGAGGCGTGCTCGGAATGCAGGTGACGTCCCCGCTCCGCACGCCAGAGACCTACGCGAGCGTGCTCTCTACGCTGACGCACGCGGGCTTCAACATCATCCCGTACGTCGCGCCATTGCCCACACTCGGCGAATGGGGCTTCGTCGTGGCGTTCTCCGGCGAGGCGCCCGCGCGGACCGCCCTCGCTGCGGCAAGCGCGGCCTTGCCGCATGGCACACGCTTCATCACCCCGGCAGTCTTGGCTGCACTGTTCGCCGCGCCGGCCAGCGCGACCGGCGATGCGCGCGACAGCCATCTCTACGATCAGCCTTGCGTCGAAACCTACCAGCGCGAGGAGCGAGCCCTCAGCGACTAGCGCCTGGTGCGGCAGGCGCTCACGCCGAACGCCCGAAGCGCAGCCCGACTGACAGGAACGTGCGCGCCGCGTACAGCGCGTTCACCGCGATGTACGGCACGAAATAGTACTCGATTCTCCCGAGTAGCGCGGCAAGCCAGATGTACGACGGGTAGTGGATCACGAACTTCGCCAAGCGCTCGACGAGGCCCAGAAGGCCCGCCGTGGGACGCGCCACCGTGCTCGTCGGACCCACAATCTCGGGGCGCCTCAGAAACGTGGTCAGCGCGATACCGCTCGCCAGACACACCAAGCCAAACAATCCGAGGAAGAGGATACGAACGTCAGCGCGCTCCAAGAAGAGCCGCACCGCTACCGCCGCGAGAACCACGAAGGCCTTGATTTCGTCCATCAAGAAGTCGAGCAAGTGCCCCGTCGGGGAGGCAGTTTCACGCCAGCGCGCCAGCATACCGTCTGCGCAATCAAGGACGTACGACAGCTCGAACAGCAGAGCGCCCAGCACTAGGCCAGCGTAGCCAGGCACCCACAGCCAGACCAGCGCACCACCGAGGCACACAAATACCGCACCCAGCGTGATTTGGTTCGGCGTCAGGCGCGTGCCCTGAACCAGGGCGACCAGGACCGCCGCCAACGGGCGGCACACGTAAGCGTTCCACCACAGGTCGGGAACCTTGCGCGTCTTCTTGTACACATCAGCGGCGCTCACTGGGCTAGGGTTTCCCGGCGAGGCCCATGCTGTCAAAGTCGATTATTCTTTCGCTCGCGGCCTTGCTCGCGTGCCGGGCCGAATTGCCTCGTCCGGACCCTCCGGCCGCCGTGTCGGAGCGGCCATCGAATCCAGCACCCTCGAGCGCCCCGTTGATGGTGCTCGAAGGGCCGCCAACAAGCCCGAGCGAAAGTGCTGAGCCGACGGCGGTGCCCGCTGCTGCAGGGTCAGCGGGGCCAGGCCCGGCCTTGCCAGCCGCTCCGGCTCCGCTGCGGAACGCGACGCCGGCGCGTGCGCTTCACGTCGTCGTGTTGGGGGATTCGCTGAGCGATCCGCGCGTCCACGGCGGACGCTACCTCACCAAACTCTTACAAGCCTGCCCAAACGCGCGCCTCGACAATCTCGCCAAAGGCGGCTTTATGGTCAATCAGATGCGGCGCCGCTTCGAGAACGAGGTGTTGCCACTCTTGCCGGGCGATTACACCCATGTGGTCGTTTTCGGGGGCGTCAACGATCTCTATAGCGACGAGACCGCCGGGCGCACCGTCTCCAAGATCAGCGCCGACCTGACGCGCATCTACCGCGCAGCGAAGGCCCAAGGGCTCGTCGTCATAGCGATCACGGTCAGCCCCTGGGGCGGCTTCAGCAAGTGGTACAACGAGCGGCGCGCGCGGGCGACGCTCGAGCTCAACGCCTGGATCGCGCAGCAGCAGCGCGAAGGCCTGGTCGACCACATCGTGGACGCGCATGGGCTGCTCTCCTGCGGCGACCCCGAGCGGCTCTGCCCGGAGTACGAACCCCCCTTCCACGACGGAATTCACTTCGGACGTCTTGGCCAAGACCGCCTCGGCCAAGTCCTGCTCGAGACTGCCTTTGCAGGGTGTCGCTGAGGGGCCGGGGGCCGGATCGTTGCGGATACGCAGTCAGCAGCGGAACAAGGCGGGGCCACAGCCCCCCGCATTCGAGTCCTCGCGCGGAGGAGCCCGCAGGCGTTGCGCGCCCTGCCCAGACCTACGCGAAAATCGCGCAGGCTGACTGGCATCATTGCCCAGCGCGAGCTCACTTGCGGCCAGAGATCAGCGCATGCGCAGCACGGCGCAGTCCTTGCTTGGGTGTCAATGCAAATGGCGACTGCAGACCTCCTCTCCCACACCACATTGTTCCTCGGAATGGCGCGCGAAGCACTCGACAAGCTGGCGCTCCAAGCTGGTCACGTCACCTACCGCCGGGGTGATTTCCTCTGGCGCGCAGGTGAAACGCCACCGGTGCTAGCGGTCGTTCAAAAGGGCTTGGTGAAAGAGGTCCGCCACGGCAGCAAGAACCGAGCAATCTGCGGCTTGGTCGGGCCCACTGAGAGCATTGGTGACCACGCGGTGGTCTGCGGCGTCCCGAGCCCGGCGGACGCCATCGCAGCGAGCGAGTCGGTGTCGGTGATCACGTTGCCACGAGAGGAAGTCCGCGCCGCTTTCGCGCGCGACCCCAAGCTCTTCTTGTCCCTCGCGTGCGCGGTTGAAAAGAACGTCGAGGCGTTGCTCGACAAGATTGACGTCTTGAGCGCAGGAAGCGTCGAGGCTCGCCTCGCCACGCTGCTCCTCAAGCTCAATGGCCGCTTCGGCGACGACTACGATGACGGGACCAGCGAGATCCCCGTCGCGCTGTCGCGACGCGACCTGGCAGAACTCGTCGCCACTTCGTTCGAGACGGCAATTCGCGTCATGTCGCGTTGGGAGCGCGAGGGGTTGCTGGAGACCACTCGCCGCGGCTTCACCCTGCGCGACGTGAACCGACTCGCCAGCCTGTCCGGCGCTCAGACAGCCGTCGCGGCCGAGTGAAGACCAGACACCGCGTCAGACCCGGCCCGAACCCGAAATTGGCGGGTTCTGACCGCTGCGGCGCCACAGAAATTCCGACAAATCTCGCTTTCGTGAGACTTCGGAGTGCGCCCCCTCCCGCCCGGGGCTCGATTTGCGGTATGTGAGGCGGCGATGGCGACTGCCGAAGGGAATATCGACGACGCGAGCGATTCCGAAGACGAACGAGGCGGAGGCTCGTCTCGACCACCCAAAGCGAGACCGAGGCGCCACCAGCCGATGGACGACGAGAATTCCGTCATCGGGGGTCGCTTCCTCATCGCTGGCGGCTTGATGCTCGCGGCGGCGGTCCTTCCCAACTCCAAGCTCGGCGAGAAGATGGAGCCGCCCGAGCCGGAAGCCACTCACGTCGAGTCGTTTGCCGTAGGCTCGAAGTCCACGGTGCGCATCACACTGGTGACGGCGGACTACAATCTGCTCGCCTGCGCGTCGGAGCAAGCATTCGACGGCGTGCATTGCGCCTACAAGACCCCGACCGACGCTTGGCCTCGCGAGCCCAACGAGGGCAACGACGACGCCAACAACAAGCTCAACATCGTGCAGCCCTACCGCACCTGGTACGACAACAAGCTGGTGTTCGTGGCGGGGTTGTGGTCGCGCCCCGACGTCGCGTTTCGGCTGCATCAAGAACCCGCATTGGGGATCTTGCCGGATAAGCTCGCGCGCTTCGCGGTCGAGTGTCAGCTCAAGTTCGTAGGCCGCATGGATGCGCCAAAGCTGCGCTGGAACCCGCAGCAGAGCTGGGTCGACCCGGACGGACCCGCGTGGGTCGGCCGCGCCGAAACCTGCAAGCTCATCGACGAACCGCAGTGATCCTGGCGCTACCGTGAGGCGCGAGCCCATGACGAGCGCCTCGCTTCCCGTGCGTTGTATCGCCACCTGGTTCGGGTGCGGCTATTCGCCAGTTGCGCCGGGCACGGTGGGCTCGCTCGGTACGCTACCCTTGTGCTGGCTCCTGGGACGCCTCGGCGCTGGCCCCTATGCGGTGGCGACGCTGCTGCTCACCCTGTTGGGTATTTGGGCCGGAGACCGCATGGCCCAGGCCCTCGGCGATGAAGATCCGAGCGCGGTCGTGATCGACGAGGTCGTCGGCACGTTGCTAGCCGTGGGGATTGCGGGGCGCGGAGGTGTCATCGTGCCGCTGCTCGCGTTCGCCGCGTTTCGGTTCTTCGATATCAAGAAGCCGTGGCTCATCGATCGTGTCCAGGAGCTACGCCCGCCAGGCCTTGGCATCATGGCCGACGACGTGCTCGCCGGAATCGCTGCCGGCGGACTGGTGCGGCTCGGCGTCACATTGCTGGGTGTTTGAACCCGGGCAGGCGTCTGCCGTTCCTCACTCCTTGCGGTAGTCTTTCGCGTTCGGCCCGAGCAGCGTGCCGCACAGTGTTTTGCAGCGGATATCCTTCTCGCTGCAGCGGCACTCGCCCTTCTTCTTCAGCTCGAGCTTTTCCTTCACGTCTTCGAGCTTGAAGCCGGCGATATTCTCGACGCGGGAGAGCTTCCAATGCTCTTTGATCTGCCGGGGTGTGCGCGGATCCGTCGGTTTTCCGTCGGGCTCGGCGCAACAGCGGAAGCCCAGGAAGTAGTAATAGAAGCCCTCATCGTGGGTGTAGATCTTGGGACGGCACTGATTGCGCACGCCCTTGTACCAGGGGCCGCCGGTGTGAACGCTGTCGTACTTGGCACGCCAACTCCCGTCGCTGGTCTCACTCGCCACGACCTCGTCGACGTTGCCAGGCAGATCGGCGACCCCGTACTCGCTGATGCAGCCCGGCTGGCTGCCGTTTCTGACGCCCTTCCAGAGGCGCGCGAGCTCCTCGGGATCGCGCTTGGCGACCTTCTTCATGTCGGGGGAATCCCACTCCACGTCGCCGAGACACTTGGTCGTGTCGCGCACGTAGCCGTAGGGAAATGGGAGCATGCGCGGCCCCTCACAGGCCAGCGTCCACTCGGACTCCGTACACAACCTGCGCCCGACGGCGGCGCATTTCAGCTCGGCCTGGTGGAATCGGTTCATCACCTCGGGACGCGCGCCCTTTTCGTTGGGCCAAGTGTACATGTCGATGCAGTAGCGCTTCTTGATCTTCTCGCCGACGCACCTGGACTCGGGCTTGAACTCTTCACAGATGGTCTTCTTGTTCGACTCGTCGTACCAACTGTGCAAACAGTCGTAGTCGACGTTCGTGCAGTAATCGCCTTCGATCAGCACCATGCCAGCAGGGCACGCCCCGCTTTCAGAAGCCTCGTGCGGCGCCTTGTGTGGCGGCGTCGCCGAGCCCGCAGGCGGCGCCTTCGCGGCTCCGGAGCTCGCCCCCGGGGCTGGTTTGGAGGGCGCGACGCTGGGGGAAGCGATCGGGGCGCCCTTTTCAGCGACGTGCCCCGAGGCGTTTGGCGCTGCCGCGGCCTGGGGCGCCGAGCGCGGCGCCTGTCCCTCCGGGCGCGGTTCTGCGAGGGCGACGGCCGCACTCGTGAGCACGGAAAGCAGCAGGAGCGCGCCGCCACGCCCCCCAAGAGAGCCGAGCGATCGCGTTGATTGGTGCGGGAGTCGAGCCATCGAACCACGCAGCCGCTGGAAAAGCCGTGACGCACGCATGCCCCGGCTCTACCACGCCGAGCCGCAGATCGTGAATTCTCGCGCGCGGTGCGCGGTGTAAGCTCCGAGGATGGCGAACGACGCGCCGAGTTCGAACCCCGTCGAGGCGGAAGATCTGCGACACGTCCGCAAGCTCGGCGTGCTCGGCGACGTGCATGCCGAGACCGAGCTCTTGAAGATCACCCTCAATCACTTCGCTGCCGTGGGCGTCGAGGAGATCGTCGCAGTCGGAGACCTGGTGGACGGCCCTGGCGGCGTGAACGAGACGCTAGCTTTGCTCGAGGCAAACTCGGTATTGGCCGTGGCCGGAAACCACGACCGCTGGCTGCTGAACGGCGAGTTGCGCGAATTGCCGGAGGCGAGCGCCCTCGGTGACGTCGGCCCACGCGCACGGCGTTACTTGCGCCGCTTACCGCGAACGCGTGAGCTTGCGACCCGCATCGGCTGCATCTTGCTCTGCCACGGCCTCTTCGAGAATGACTTCGTTGGAGTAAAGCCCGACGAGCCCGAGAGTGACGTGCTCGCCTTGCCGGAGATGAAGCGCCTGCAGGCCCTCGCGCGGCACGCCTTGGTGCTCAATGGGCACACGCATCGGCCGATGATCCGACGCTTCGGGAAGCTCAGCGTGGTCAACGCCGGCACGCTGCACCATGCCTATCGCCCCACGTGCAGCGTGCTGGACCTCACCGCCGAGCGCTGCGAGGTCTTCGATGTCAACACCGAGGGCGTCTCCCTGGCAGCGAGCTGGCCCCTCGACGCGGAGCGCGTGTTTCTGCCGATTGGCCGCTGAGGCTTTACTCGGCCGGCACTTCGGCCGCCGGTACCTCGGCCGCGCTGAGTTCCGGAGCGGCTTCACTCGCCCGCGGGCGCGGGAAACGCGCGCGCTGCGCGCTCAGCTCGGTGACGATTCCAAGCTTCTCGAGCAGCAGAATGATTGGATAGGTCGGATCAATCTCGAACCAGCGAGCCGCGAAATTCGGGCTCATCCCAAACTCGTGGTGATTGTTCTGGAAGAGCTCACCGAGCGTGAGAAAGTCGAACACCAAGGTGTTCCGCGAGTAGTCCGCGGCAGCGTAGTTACGGTAGCCGTATTTGTGCCCGCCCCAATTCACGATCGCGCCATGGATCGGACCCATCACGTAGTGGGCCGGCAACAGCAGAAAGAACCAGGGGCTCGGCGCAAACGCGAAGTAGACCGCCGTGTACGCGGCAATCCACACGAAGCGCATGGGCCACGATTGCCCCAAGCGATCGAGTGCGGGCCAGTCGGGATACCCGCCTTCGAAGCGCTTCTCCGGTTCGACACGACGATAGGCGAAGTCATCGTACTTTGCCTTCGTGGCCCACATCATCGAAAACGCGTTGGAGAAGAACACGGGCGAATGAGGATCCCGCTCGGTGTCGCTGAACGCGTGATGCATGCGATGCAAAATCGCGTAGGCGCGCGGGTTCAGGTAGCTCGGCCCCTGCGACAAATAGGTCAGAAGGTGGAACGCCTTCTCCCACCCTTTGGACAGGGCAAACTGCCGATGTGCGCCGTAGCGGTGCAAGAAGAAGGTCTGGCAGAAGACCGACACCAGCCAATGCGTCACGAAGAACACCAAAATGACCGTCATTCTGGGTGCCAAGCTAGCGGCAGGCCCTTCGATATGCTGGTCATGCTTTCGTCATTTCACCGGTTTGTGGAAATCCGACCAGCCATCCGGGTTTCCCCGGCGGAGGGTTCGCCGGGCAAGCGGGCCACCGGGCCGGGTGCCCATCGCGCGGACACTTGACGCGCCGAGTGCGCCGCGTTGAGAGCTCCCCCGACAATGCAGGCCTACCAACGCGAATTCGTCGACTTCATGGTCGGCGCCGGAGTGCTGACGTTCGGCGATTTCGTGACCAAAAGCGGACGCCGAACCCCGTTCTTCATCAACACCGGTCGCTACGCCAAGGGCAGCCAGCTGCGCCAACTCGGCCGCTACTACGCGCGCGCTCTCGTCGATCGCCTGGGCACGAACTTCGATGTGCTGTTCGGCCCGGCGTACAAGGGAATTCCGCTCGTCGTGGCCACCGCGATGGCTCTCTCCGAAGACCACGGCAAGGACGTCGGCTTCGTGTTCAATCGCAAGGAAGCCAAGACGCACGGCGAAGGCGGCGTGCTGATCGGTCAAACGCTGGAGGACGGGCAACGCGTCGTCATCATCGAGGACGTCACGACCGCCGGCACTTCTATCCGCGAAACGCTGCCGATCCTGACCGGCGCAGCCAAAGTCCAGATCGCGGGGCTTTTGGTCTCGGTCGATCGCATGGAGCGCGGCACCTCGGAGCTCAACGCGCTCGCAGAGCTCCAGGCGCTGCTCGGTGCACCAGCTTTTGCCATCGTGAGCATCGACGAGGCCGTGGCCGCGCTGCGTGAGGCGCGCGACGGAAATCCGCTGATCGACGACGCGACCTACGCCCGTCTGCTCGCCTACCGCCAGGAATATGGCGGGAAACAAGCCTGATCTGCGGCTCCCCTTGCCGTGGAAATTCGGAGAGCTAATAGTCCGCTCCTTTCCGTGACCCCCCAAACTGAAATCAGGCCCCTCGTGGGCGTCATCATGGGTTCCCAGAGCGACTGGGAAACGCTGCGTCACGCCGTCGACGCGCTGCAAACGCTGGGCGTGGCGCACGAGGTGCGGATCGTGTCTGCACACCGCACGCCGGACGCGATGTTCGAGTATGCGGCAAGCGCAGAGGCACGCGGCCTTTGCGCCATCATCGCGGGGGCGGGCGGCGCTGCTCACCTGCCGGGCATGGTGGCCGCCAAGACCGTGCTCCCGGTGCTGGGCGTTCCCGTGCAGAGCCAAGCTCTGAACGGCATGGACTCGCTGCTCTCGATCGTGCAGATGCCCGCAGGCGTGCCGGTCGGCACGTTCGCGATCGGCAAGGCTGGCGCCGTCAACGCCGCGCTCTTCGCGGCCTCCTTGCTCGGAAACACCGACCCCCGAATCCGGGAAGCCTTGCGGCGTTACCGGGATGAACGCACGCAAAGTGTCCTCGCAGCCTCCGATCCCCGACAGTAGCCGACGCGAGCCGTCGCTCACGATTGGCGTGCTGGGCGCGGGACAGCTCGGGCGCATGATGGCACTCGCGGGCTACCCCTTGGGGTTGAGGTTCGTCTTCCTCGATCCCGCTGCAAGTGCCCCCGCGGGGAGCCTGGCGGAGCACGTGGTGGCTGATTACCTCGACGAGCAGGCGCTCGAACGGCTGAGCGCCTGCGACGTCGTCACCTACGAATTCGAGAGCGTACCCGTCGAGGCGGCGCGCCGCCTCGCCCAGAAGACTCAGGTCTTTCCGCCGCCGGACGCGCTCGCCGTCGCTCAAGACCGGCTCCTCGAGAAGGAGTGCTTTCGCGCACTGGGAGTCCCCACGGCGCCGTTCGCGCCCGTCTCTACTCGTGAGGAGCTCGCGAGCCACGTCCAAGAACTCGGGCTCCCCGCGGTGCTCAAGACTCGCCGCTTCGGCTATGACGGCAAAGGGCAAGCCGTGCTGCGAAGTGAGGCGGATCTCGACGCGGCGTTTGCCGAGCTCGGCGCGCAGCCGCTCCTCCTCGAGGGCTTCGTTCCCTTCGAGCGCGAGCTCAGCTTGTTGTGCGTGCGCGGACGCGACGGCAAGGTCGCGTTCTATCCGCTCGTCGAAAATCGACATCGCGAAGGGATCTTGCGGGTGACCTACGCGCCCGCGGATGGCATCCGAGACTCGCTCCAGGCGACCGCAGAAAGGTACGCAGGGCAAGTGCTCGAGCGACTCGCCTACGTCGGTGTGCTGACGATTGAGTTCTTCCTGCGAGATGGCGAGCTCTACGCGAACGAGATGGCGCCGCGTGTGCATAACTCGGGGCATTTCACGATCGAGGGCGCCGAAACCAGCCAATTCGAGAATCATCTACGAGCGATCCTCGGCTTGCCGCTCGGCTCGACAGAGGTCCTCGAACCCTGTGCGATGTTGAACTTGGTCGGCGATCTGCCGCCGCGCGAAGCGGTGTTGGCGGTGCCCTCCGCGCATCTCCACTTCTACGACAAAGCGCCACGCGTCGGACGCAAGGTCGGCCACATTACCGTGCGCGCGGCGACTCGCGCGGCGCTCGACGCAAACGTCACTCGGCTACTGCGCTTGCCGGGTGCTGGCTAGGACCGGATCTCGCGCCGAGGCAGCGAGATCCGGCAGCTTTGCAGGGACCGGCCGGATTACGGCATTGCGCGCACCTCCATGTGCGCGGCGTCGAACGCATTGTAGCTGTCGAGCAAAGCAAACGTGAGCGAGGTACCACCGATCACGCTCGCCAGGGCGGAGCCCGCTGGCGTCGTCAAAGTCATGTGCGCGGTGCCGAAGCGGATGTTCGGCAACACCGTGCGCATGCGTTGAGTCCCGTGGTTGCCGTCGGCCCACCAGCTAGCCGTGAACGGCACAGCGTCACCATTCGGAGGCACCACGGGCCCGTGGAGCTCGTGGTGCGGGGCGCGCGCCGGATCGGCGACCATATCCAGTGTGCCACCGCCGCTCGAGGGGAGGAACGTGTACGAGAGGTGCGGGCTGTTCTCGGCGTCGGCCCCAGCCGCATTCAGCTTGGCCGCGAGCAACGCTTGGTCGGTGACGTACCAGAGCGTGTAGTTATTGATGTCGGCCGTCGAATCCGGTCCCACTAAGGAAATACCGATTTGCGTCAACGTCGTCGGCTGGGCGGCGTGACCGTCCACAGCGACCCCAGCGCACTTGACGGCGCGCGCAACCAACACGGCGTTGGTCGCGTCACCCGCCAGAGTGTAGTGCGCGGGCACGAGCGAACGTGCCTTGGCGGCCGGCACAAAGCCGATTCCGGCGAGCTCGGTGCAGCCCGTGAAGTCGACATCGAAGTCGTGCGGCGACAGCGCTTCGCTCACTTGAGCCACGCTGTCGCTCTCGCTGCCCTGCGCGCCGCACGCGCAGCACGCAACTGCCGACGCCAGCAACATGGCCAGCAGTGGACCCCGGGCGAGCACCCGCTGCGGCTTACGCCCGGGCTCCTCCGCCATCGAACTCCCCTTCTCCGCGCCGTAAATCGCGAGCAATTGCACAGCATCACCCTGCCCTGGAACTAAACGAGAGCCTTCATCCATCCGTGCCTCCTTGGTATTCCACCCACTTGGCGACCAGGGAGAACGGACTAATCAGCGACTCTCTTCGCGGACTTCGCTCGTTCGCCTGACCGCCTCGTTCACCCACTCTAACATACGACTGTGATCGAATGGTTTGGTAAGCACGCGCGGGCCAACGCATTCGAGGAACGCGTCGCCGAGTTCACTCAGGCTCCCACCGGTCATGAAGATGAACCGGCTTTCGAGCTCCGGATGCAGCGCCGAGACGCGCTGATAGAGCTCGACGCCCGATAGCCCAGGCATCATCAGATCACAGAGCACGACATCGAACGAGCGATCTAACTGTAGGATATCGTAGGCCGCTGTCCCATCATAGGCCAGGACCACTTCGTGCGTCGAGAGCACGCGCCGCAGCGTTCGAGCAAGAGGGCGCTCATCGTCGACCACCAGCACCCGTGCACGCCGCGCGCGCTGTTGAACGATGCTGCTCGGCGCGATCGAAGCGATCACCCCAAGGGGTGTCGTTTTCACTGCTGGCAGCTCGATGAACACACGTGTGCCGCGGCCGGGTTGACTCTCCATACGGATCTGGCCTCCGAAGGCGTCGATGATGCGCTTCGAGATCGGGAGCCCGAGCCCTGAGCCCTTGCCGCGGCGCTTGCCCGTAAAAAATGGCTCGAATACGTGGGCCAGTGAACTCTCCGCGATGCCACAACCGGTATCCGAAATCGCTATCAAGACCTGGTCGCTCGCCGAGCGCAGGGTGCGCACGGAAATCAAGTGTTCCTGCCCCGACGAGGCCGGGATGGCCTGGGCGGCGTTGGCAAGCACATTGACGAGGACCTGTACGAGCTGCCCCTCGCGCGCCAACACGAAGAGCCCGGGCTCGTGGTCGCGCTCGAGCCTCGCCCGATGCCGAATCTCATTTTGCACGATGTTCAGCGCAGAGGTGACTGCCTTCTGAACATCGACTGGCTCCGCGGGACCCGGACCATCCGAACCCGAGAAGCCCCGCAGCTCGGCCACGATTTGGCGAATCCGTCGCACGCCGTCGATCGCCTCGTCGAGCGCTTCGCGTTGGGCGGCTAGCAGCGTCGAATGCGGCTCCGTCTGCACGAGCTCGAGGTTCAGGATCACGTAGGCCAATGGATTATTGATCTCGTGGGCAACACTCGCGGCCAGCACACCGAGCGCAGAGAGGCGCTCGGCGCGCGCCAGCTGCTCCTGCGCCAGGCGGTAGTCGGTGGTGTCGCGCGACAGCAAGATCATCGCGGCCCGTCCCTCGAAGGAGACCGCGCCCGCCGTCGAGATCTCGACGAAGCGCGGCGGTCCCGAGTTAGAAACCAGGCGCACGCGCGTCACCCGCTGCTGGTGCTCGAGTTCGAACTGGGAACGATCGTCAGGGTGCACGAACTCGCTGTAGTCTTTGCCGATCACGTCCTCTTCGGACAGCCGCACCGTGGCCAAGAACGCTTGGTTGGCGAAGTAGATCCTGCCGTCACGCAAGACGGCGACTCCATCCGGGATGGCCGAAAGCACAGCGCGAAACTCGCGGTGCACCAGCGCCAGCGCGGCATCGCGCTCAGCCCGATGCGCGATGTCTCGCCGCACGGCGAGATTTCCGCGCACGCCTTGAGCGTCGGCCGAAAACGGGCTCACGTGCACTTCGCAGAAGACCCGCTCTCCATCCCCAGCGCGACACGCCAGGGCCCCGAGCCAGGGGCGCCCTGCGTGCAGCGTGGCCAATGTGAACTGATAAAACGCCGGGTCGTGTAGCGGCGCCACCGGGTCTCGAAATAGCTGACCCACGGTGCTCCCGACGACGTCCGGCAGTGAATAGCGAAAGCTGCGTTCCCAGGCCGGATTGGCGTAAATGAGGTGCGCCTCCTTGTCGGTCATCTCGATGGCGTCCGGCGCGGCCTCCACGGCGGTGTAGAGGATCTCCGCCATTCGAGAGCGACGGTCATGGCTCAGACCCCGCTCGAGGCTGTCGCGGAGCTCGGCCAAGACCTCGCGCGACGGGGCGTCGACAGCGGGAACGAGCAGTAACAACGCGTCGGTGCCCTGCGCAATGCGCGGCGCGACCGCGAGCCCGAGACACACGAGCTCCGAACTCGCGAACGATCCGTGAAGCGCGGCGCGCGCGGCCTGCAGCTCCTCGCTCGAAGCCGAGCCACTTGCGAGCGCACGAAACGCCGCCAACGACAACGGCGGTACGGCGAGCTCGCGCGGAGCGACGGCACGCACGGCCGGCGCAATGCGGCCCTCAGCGGCCCCGAGCTCAGCAACGAGAATGGCCGAAAGACCGAGCCTTTGGCGCGCGCTCTCGAGGAACGCAGCCAGACGCTCGGCGAAGCCCACCGGCACCAGCCCTTCCACCTCGAAAGCAGAACCCATCTGACGAGCTTCGAGCATAGCGCGCCTTCTGCATCTGCACAGCCACGAGCGGCGCGTCACGCGACGGCTGAGGGTCGGGGGCATCCGGGCCAGGTTTCGGCCGCGGTTCGAACGACGAAGCGCCGCTAACGCCGCGAAAACTCAGCGATCGCGCCGAATTTAGAACGGATAGTCCACACCAATGCCAGGCGACGGGGAACGCGGGACGAGCGGGCGACCCACGCGCTTTCGCTCGAGAAACCAGAGCGCGCGCCCCGTCCGCTCTTCCACCACGCGCCCAACGACGAACTGGCGTTGGAGGTCGATCACGCGATCGATGGCCCAACCTTGGAATATGGCATCGATGACCGCGCGCTGGCTCGAAAAGGCGTGTCGGTCGCGCACCAGGGGAACCACTACGTGAAAGTAGTCCGGGTCGAGGCGCGCGTAGCACTCAGCACAAGACCTGCCGTAGATCGGGTTGATGCCCTCGATGCCGCCGTGCAGCGCAATGTCCGCGTTGCAGAGGCCCCACATGTCGATGATCTGGGCATCGGTATAAACGGAGAAGACACCCGCGTAGTCGGTGACGAGGCGATCCCCCGGACGACGAACGACCCAGCGCAACAAGTCCGCGGCGCCGAGCAGGTTCTCACGAGTGTGCTTTTCGCTGTGCACGGCAAGGCCGAGCTTGTCCCGCTCCTCGGCAGAGTCGACCGACGCCGCATGCGCGTGAACTGCGACGAACCCGACGGCCGCGAGCGCGCCGATCCGCAGCGGCCAGCGCACGGCCCAACGCAGCGATCGCACGTTGCGCCAAATCCGATCGACACCAAACCCACAGAGCACGGCCCCGAGCGGCACGATCGGCAGGAAGAAGCGTTCGAAGGGCATCCAGTCGCCCCCCACGTGAACCGCATAAGCAACCTGGAGGGTCACGGCCAACCAGAGTGCGGAGGCCTCGCGGCGCGGCCCCCAAAACAGTGACGCCAACGCCACCGGCAAGAATGCGACGAGCCCGTAGTCTTTGACGAAGGCCCAAAGCTGGTTCACGCCTCGCGTTGGCTCCTGACTCGTGACCAGCTGTTTCGCGTAGTAGGTGCTGGGGAGCGGAAGCCCATAGTAGGCGTAGCGCCAGGCGAAATAGAGGGCCCATACGCCGAGCGCCGGCGCCGCCCAGCGCGCGAGCTTGAGCCACGAGAAGCGGCGCTCATTGAACGCGCTCAGCACTTCGAAGCCGAGCACGACCAAAAGCGGCGCAAAACCGTCGATACGCAGCAACGCGGCGGGCAGGAACGCCACCAGCGACCATCTGCGATCGAGCGGACTTTCACTGAAGTAAAAGCACCACCCCGCGACGATCGCCGCGGCAAACGCAGCCGTCTCGAGCCCAGAAGCCGCAGCGCGGAACAAGTCCGTGCACGAAAATAGCAGCGCGACCGCCACGAGCCCCGCGGCTGCGCTGCCCGAACGGCGCACCAAGCGATACACGCTGAACCCCGCAACCAGCAGCGCGAGCCCAGAAAAGATGCGCGCCGTGAGGTACGGATCGGCGTTTGGAGCCAGCAGGTAGCCGAACGCCGTCAACACCATCCAGAGAAAGTTCGAATAGCCCTCGACACGTAGACCATGACTGAAGATGGGCCCGTTGCCGTGCGCGAGATTCTTCGAGAACGAGAAGGTGATGTACGCATCATCGATGCGAAAATCGCCGACCGCTTGCACTTGAGTCACGGCGAGCCCGAGCAGTGCGAGCAGCGCAAGTCCGGTCATCAGTAGACGAGCAGCACTCAGTGGACGGCCCGGGTGCGACCCGAAGAAGGCGCGAACCCGCGGAAAAGCGGCAAAAACCATGTAAGGCGGCGCAGCATAGCAGCAATCGCCGAAGCCCAAACCGGGTGCTGAGGTCGTCGGCCGATAAGCCCAGCCGCAGCGACTGTTGCCCGCGCACGGAACGCGCGTGCCTGCGGCCCTAGCCCGCGACCAGGCGCGCGGCGTCCGTCACGATATGAGCGATCTCCTGCTCATCGTTGGTCCGGTAATACCCGCGGATTGCCATGGAGCGGTCGACGAGCACGAGGTGCGAGCCGTGGACGATTCCAAAATCCGGAGCGCTGCTGTCTGCCCGCCCGTCGAGCGCCAGTTTGAAGCCCTCCACAGAAGTGCGCTGGATGGCCGTGAAGTCGCCTGTCAGGAACGACCAGCTCCCAAGATTTGCCTCGAAACGCTGGGCATAGGCGTGAAGCGCTGAAGGGGTGTCATTCTCGGGATCGACGCTGATGCTCACCAGGGTGAGGCTGACCGGACGCTTCTCGGCCGCGAGCTGAACCCGACGCATGAAGCGCGTAACGCGCGGGCAAACCGTGGGGCAGCGCGTGAACATGAACGCCGCCGCCCAGACCCTCCCGCGGAGTTGGTCCGTTCCGAATGGCTTGGAGTCTTGATCGCGAAGGGCAAACGCTGGCACGGCACCGAGCGTTGGCAATGGTGGCTCGCGGCGACAGGCAGCGAGGCCAAGCGCGCCCGCAAGGACGGCGCGACGGGAGCAGGTCGGTGCAGACATCCTGGATGCGCACCCATTAGCGCAATCCGAAGCCGACTGGGCTTGGATCGGCTCGAACCGGCGCGTGTGAGCAAAAACTTGCCTGCTGACTAGAACCAATGTAGGTAACGCTCACACATCGCTCCTGCCCCCAACCGGAGAGAGCCCATGCGACGTCTTCGAAAGCTTCTCGACCAGCTCCGCCTCCCGCTTCCCGCCTTCGCGTGAAGATGCGTTAGCCTGCGCGGCGTGAACCCCCACGCCGCACAGCGCGGCAGAGATTTTCCGTGAACCCCGACGCCGCACCAGCCCCGAGCCCCGAGCCAATCCCGTCCACGCCAGCCACGGCGAGCGGGATCCGGCGACTCGTCGATTGGCTGTGGGTGAGACCTGAGCCAGCTGCCAGCTCGGCGCCCGACGGCGAGCGAATGCGACGCCTCCGGCAAAACAGCAATTTGGCGTTCGAACTCGGCATGGCGGCACTCGAGCCTCCGCAGCCGTTCCAGCATGGGCCCGCGCACGCGGTGGTCTGCGATCTCTTTCGTCAGGCGATCTACTGGGCTCTGCTGGCCGCCGCACCCAGCGAGCAGCCGAGCGAGGCTCGCGAGCAGCGCAACGCTCGAGATTTCGATTCGGTTTGGGCGAGCGCGGACCGAGCTCGCTTGCTGCGAGCAGCGGGGACCGAGGCCGCATTGGAGGCCTTGGGCAAGGCGCTTTCGAGCAAGTCCTTTGCTGACTTCGCCGAGCTGCCCGCCGCCGAAGCCCAGCTGCTGGCCGACGCGCTGCGCCCATTCGCCGAGGCGCTGCTGGCAGATCTCGCTCTTGCAGAGCTCGCGATTGAACGGATGTGGTTCGAGCGAGCCAAGCGCGTCGGCGGGCTGCTGCTCGTCACGCTTGCCGCAGCCATCGGCGTCTCGCAAATCCGGGAGTCCCTCGAGCTCAAGCGCGACATCGCGAAAGGGAAGCCGTGGACCGCGAGTTCGACCTATCCGAGCGGCTGCAGCTCACCCCAGCAAGCGGGCGAGAAGTGCCCTAACTTCTTCGCGCATACGCTGGAAGAGAGCGACCCTTGGCTCGTGTTCGATCTGGAGAAGCTGGAGCCGATCTCTGGAGTGCGCGTGGAAAATCGCGCTGATTGCTGTGCGGAGCGCGCCGTTCCCCTGGTCGTCGAGGTGAGTCGCGATCAGCGGACCTGGACCGAGGTCGCGCGCAGCAACGACGAGTTTCAAACGTTCAGAGCGTCGTTTCCGAAGGTGAACGCACGGTA
The DNA here is from genome assembly GCA_019695485.1 of Sorangium sp. Classification (GTDB taxonomy): domain Bacteria; phylum Myxococcota_A; class Polyangia; order Polyangiales; family Polyangiaceae; genus PMG-095. The sequence goes on along the minus strand of JAEUAF010000024.1, from coordinate 12,313 downwards.
CGTGAAGTTTCACATTCCGCGCGTCACGAACCTGCACTTCAAGGGAGTCCAGATCCTGCGCTGAAACCCGAGGCGAGCGCTCAGCGCGCGCTGTCGACGTTCTCGGGGCGGGCGTCGCTCGGCGTCAGGTTCACCTCACGCTCGACGATGTAAAGGGGACGGCGTTTGATCTCTTCGTAGATGCGACCGACGTATTCGCCCAGCACGCCGGTCATCAGGAGTTGCGCCGAAGAACCGAACGCAACGGCGACCATCAGTGTCGTCCAGCCTGGCACGGTGCCAGACAACAGCTTCTCCACGGCGGCCCAGATCCCGGTGCCGACAGCGATGAGCCCCGCCATCACGCCGAGCCAAGTCGCCATCCGCAGCGGCACCACCGAAAACGAGGTGATGGCGTCGAGTGCGAAGCGGATCATGCGCTTCAACGGGTACTTGGTCTCGCCAGCGAAGCGCGCCTCGCGATCGTAGTGCACGGCGACCTGGCGAAACCCCACCCAAGCCACCAGCCCGCGGACGAAGCGGTGATGTTCACGCAGCGCGCGCATCACTGCGACAACTGGCCGGCTCATCAAGCGGAAGTCACCGGTGTCGACAGGAATATCGACGCCAGTCATCGTGCGCATGAAGCGGTAAAAGAGCGCCGCCGTGAGCTTCTTGAACCACGTCTCGCCGTGACGCTTGCGGCGCACCGCGTAGACGACGTCGTAGCCTTCGCGGAAACGCGCGAACATCTCGACCACGACCTCGGGCGGATCCTGCAGATCCGCGTCCATGACGACGACGGCATCCCCAGACGCCCGATCGACGCCCGCCGTAATCGCCATCTGGTGACCGAAGTTGCGTGAGAAGGCGACCAGCTTGTAGCGCGGCTCGCGGGTCGTGAGGCCGATCAACAATTCACGCGAGCGGTCCCTCGAACCATCATCGACGAAAACAACTTCCCACGCGTCCCCGACTTCGGGAACTCCGCCGAGCAACTGCTTCAAGCGGCGATCCAGCTCGGGTATGGTTTCCTCTTCGTTGAAGATCGGAATGACGAGGGAGAGCTGCGGAGGCGTCATCGGCCGAAGGCTTATACCAGGACGGCGTGGCCCGACCGAGGACTTGCGAGCTCGAATTTTCGCGGGGGGGCTCGGGGCCGTGGCTCGACTAAGAAGGCTTGGGCTTCAGCGGGGCTCCGGACGCCTGCGACGGACTGCCAAGCTCCCATCCTGAGCAACGAACCACGGGCAAGCGCGGGTACTTCGCGAAATGGGTCGGCTCCCGCTCCGAACGCCGGCAAAGCCAAAATTCGCTGCTCTTCGCCGAACGAATGCAGCGCGCGTGCAAGCACCTGGCGCACAGCCCAACGTCAGCCACGACCCGGCCTGCGAGGACTAGCGGGTTTCACGGCTGCGAAAGGTGCCCCAGCAGCGGGGACAGCGCCATTCGAGCGTGTTTCGGCCACTCGCGTCGACTCGCCGCGTCAAACGCCAGCCATGGCGCGCGCTGATCAGCGTGTAGTTCGTGTCGGTCTTCGGCGAAAGGGTCCCGCAGTCGACGCAACGGTTGCGCCCCGCTGTCTCTGCGTCTTGGTCGTCCATCGTGCGGCCCAAACCTTTTAGAGCAGGAACGACGCCACCCGCCGAGTCCGCGAGCTGGCGCCGAAGGCACCCTGAGCGTTTTTCATGGCACAGCACCTCGCAATCCGCAAGGCAGGACGGCCGGGGGTTAGGGTCGAGCCAAACCCAGATCTTCTGAGAGAAGGCGCCCCAAGCGGGCGCTCGCTTCTTCGAGGCGCGGACAGTCTTCGACCAGAGCGAGCCGCAAGTAGCCCTCGCCACCAGGGCCAAACCCTGCCCCCGGCGAGGTCGCAACCTGCGCTCGCTCCATGAGGCGACACGCGGCCCCCACCGAGCCCAGCGCTCGCCATACGGGGGGTAGCTCGAGCCAGACGAACATCGTGCCCTCGGGCTTCGGCAACTCTGGAAAGCCAGCCCGGCCAAGCGCCTGTACCAGGCACTCCGCCCGCGTGCGATAGAGCGCGCAGAGCTCGCGCGGAACGTCTTCCGCGTGTTCGAGCGCCCAAGCTGCTGCGCGCTGGACCGGGACGAACGCGCCGTAGTCGAGGTAGCTTTTGATGTGCCCGAGCGCCGCGATCATGCGTGCTCCGCCGACCATGAACCCGAGTCGCGCGCCCGGCATGTTGTAGCTCTTCGACGTCGAGATCACCTCCACGGCAAATTGCTTCACGCGACTCGCGTCGATCCCAATGTCGAACACGCTCGGCGCGAGCGGCGCCCCGAACGCGAAATCGGCGTATGCCAGGTCGTGCAGCAACAAGGCCTCGGCGCGCATGACCTCGCCGACGAACTCGGCGAGCTCCGCCTTCGAGAGCACTATTCCGGTTGGATTGTGCGGGAAATTCGCGATCACGAGCTTCGGTCGCTGCCCGCGACGAAGCACGCGCTCAATGGCATCGCCAAGCGCACGCGCCGGCGAAAGACCCCGCCTCACCGCGTACGGTTCGACGGCCGCGCCCGCAATCAACGGCGCGCCACGATGAATCGGGTAACAAGGGTCGGGCACGAGGGCCACGTCTTCGGGGCCGAGCACCGCCAGGCAGAGGTGGCTGATGCCTTCCTTGGCCCCGAGGACCACGATCACTTCACGCTCGACGTCGAAGTCAGCCGCGTAGCGCCGCGCGTACCACTTGGCGGCGGCGCCCCGCGCCAAAGCGAGCCCCGTACCTAAGTGGTAGCGATGGTTTTCTGGGACATCGATCGCTTCATGCAGGCGCTGCACGAGCGGCGCCGACAGCGGTCGGTCCGGGTTTCCGAGCCCGAGATCGATCAGATCGGCCCCTGAGGCCCGCACGCGCGCCTTCACCTCGTCGGTGACGCCAAACCCATACGGGGCGAGTGAGTCCACGCGCGGAAACGGCCAATTGGTGGGCACGAGCGGCTCGCCTTATCACGCCGTGAGAACGGCACCAGTCGCGCCCAAGATCGATGCGCGGCCCGCGATTCGGCCAGCCAACCGAGGCCAATTCCGCCCAAGTCCGCTGACCTAGGTGAGCCGCACGGAGCGGCGCGGCCGTCGTGATAGAAACGATCTTCGATGTCGCGTTACGAGATCCGCGGAGCGATGCGCACCGACGAGGATGAGCTCCTCGAGCTCGCCCGCTTCTTGAACACGGTGAACCTGCCCAATGATCGGGAGCACATTCGGCGCCTGCTCGATCACTCGCAAAAGAGCTTCCAAGGCGAGGTGCCGCGCGCGCACCGAAAGTTCGTGTTCCTGCTCCGCGACCGCGACACGAATCAGGCCGTCGGCACTTCCATGATCGTAGGGCAGCTCGGCAGGCGTGATGCGCCCTACATTTACCTCGACGTGATCAGTGAGGAGAAGTACTCGCACGCCGTCGACAAGCACTTTCACCACACCGTTTTGAAGATCGGCTTCTCCTACGCGGGACCGACCGAACTCGGCGGGCTGGTGGTGCACCCCGAACATCGACGCGCCAACGAGCGCCTCGGGCTCCTGATTTCATACGTGCGCTTCCTGTACCTGGCGACACATCGCGAGCTCTTTCAAGACGAGGTGCTCGCGGAGCTGTTGCCGCCGCTCGAAACCGACGGCACGAGTCACTTGTGGGAGGCGCTCGGGCGTCACTTCACCGGCATGAGCTACGCCGAAGCCGACCGCCTCTCCAGCACCGACAAGACCTTCATTCGCGACCTCTTCCCGAGTGGCGACATTTACGCCAGCGTCTTGAGCCCGGAAGCACAAAGCGTGATCGGGAAAGTCGGGCTGCAAACCCGCGGCGTCGAGAAAATGCTGCGACGTATCGGCTTCCGCTACGCCGAGCGCATCGACCCCTTCGACGGTGGACCTCACTTCATCGCCGACATGGACGACATCACGCTGATCAAGGAGACCCGCGAGCGAAGGCTCGCTGATCTGCGCGAGCCGAGCACGAGTTCGCCACGTGCGCTGGTGGCGCGTGAATATGCCAAGGCGCCGTACTTTCGCGCGCTCGCGTGCAGCGTCGAACTCGGCGCAGACGATGCATTGAGCGTGACCGAAGAGGTCGCGGCCTGCCTCGACGCGCGGCTCGGCGAGCGCCTGGCAGTGTTGCCGCTGCGCTGAACGGCGCGAGACGATGAGCAAGAAGCCGCGTTTGCCCGTCGCCGTCGTCGCGCTCGGCGTCACGAGCTTCTTCACCGATGTCGGCACCGAGCTGATTTTCCCGCTGCTCCCCGTGTTCCTGGCGACGCTCGGCGCGAGCCCGACCTTCATCGGACTCATCGAAGGCCTAGCTGACGCCACCTCGAGCATCCTGAAGCTCGGCGCAGGCTGGGTCGCCGACCGCACGTCACGCCGCAAGCCGCTCGTCGTGCTCGGCTATGCGATCGCAACGCTGAGCCGCCCGCTGGTGGCGCTGGCAACGGCGCCCTGGCACGTGCTCGCTGTACGCGTGACCGATCGCGTAGGCAAAGGGATCCGCACCTCGCCGCGCGATGCGCTGATCGCGGCGGCCGCCCCAGAAGGAGGCGCGGGGCGCGCCTTCGGATTTCACAGCGCCATGGATCATGCGGGCGCCGTCGTGGGGCCGCTGCTCGCGACGCTGCTCTTGAGCCTGGGTTTGAGCCTGCGCAACGTCTTCGCGCTATCCCTGGTACCGGGGCTGCTCGCCGTCGCCAGCCTGGGATTCGTGCGGGAGTCGCGGGCTGACCGAGCTCCCATTTCGACACCAGCCGCTGCGCCCAAAGGCACAGCACGCCCGCCCCTGTCCCGTTCGCTGCGCGGCTACCTGGCTATCCTGTTTTGCTTCTCGCTCGGAAATTCCTCGGACGCCTTTCTCTTGCTGCGTGCTCGCGAGCTCGGCGTGTCCGTGGCGGCCATTCCCATTCTATGGACCGTGCTGAACGCTTCGAAACTCAGCGTCGCCTACGTCGGCGGCAGTTTGTCGGACCGGGTGCCGCGCGTACGACTGATCATCTTCGGCTGGGGCGTGTACGCGCTCACGTACCTCGGGATGGGGCTCACCAAGAATACGCTCGCGGTCTGGGCCTTGTTCGCGTTCTACGGCGTCTATCATGGGCTCACGGAGCCCGCCGAGAAAGCCCTCGTGAAGGATCTTTCGACGGCGACAGAGCGCGGGCGCGCTTACGGCGCCTATCATTTCGTGGTTGGAATTGCGGCGGTGCCGGCCGGTGCCCTCGCAGGGTACCTCTGGCAGAAGCTCGGGCCATCTGCAGCCTTTGGGCTCGGCGCTGGGCTCGCGCTGCTGGCCGGGGTTTTGCTCCTGGTTTGGGAAGGGCAGATGCCGCGTGGCTCCGCCGCCCCCGAGTAAGGCTGACGCAAGTCCGAGCTGCCGCTTGGCGAATCGATCGGCAGTAACGGCTGTCGCAAACAGCGATGCCGCCGGGCCACCCCGAGAGCCCTATGCCAAACGCTCTAGCTTATTCGCCGCGCTCGCGTCGAGCTGTGCGGGACTGCGCACGTCATCGTGCTCGACGCGGCCGTCGCGCAGCCGCACCACGCGCGGCATGCGCTCCGCGAACGTCGGATTGTGGGTGACGACGACGATGGTCGTGCCGTGCTCGCGATTGATCTGAAAGAACAGGTCGTGAATCGCGTCACTCGTCGCCGTATCGAGATTTCCCGTAGGTTCGTCGGCGAGTAAGAGCTTCGGATCCAGCGCTAGCGCTCGCGCAACCGCCACGCGCTGCTGCTCGCCGCCCGAGAGCTCACCGGGGCGATGCGTCACGCGCGACCCGAGCCCAACCTCCTCGAGCAGCGAACGCGCGCGGCGCTCCATCTCCTTGCGCGGTCGCCCCTGAATCAGGCCAGGTAGCATCACGTTCTCGAGCGCGTTGAACTCGGGCAACAAGTGATGAAACTGAAAGACGAAGCCTATCGTGCGATTGCGGACCGCGGCGAGGCGCGAGGAGCTCATCGTGGTGAGCTCTTCACCGGCCAGGCGAATGCGGCCGCTAGTCGGCAGATCCAGCGTGCCCATGCAGTGCAAAAGGGTGCTCTTGCCAGCGCCCGAGGGGCCGACGATCGCCAGAATTTGTCCGGGATAGATGTTGAGATCGATACCGCGCAGCACTTCGAGCGTGCTGCCTTCGTGCTGGAAGCTCTTTTTGAGATCTTCGATGAGGACGAGTGCGTCAGCCACTGAGTGTTCCTCGCGCTTCGAGCGGCGGCTTCACAAGCTCAGCCGCTCGTCGGAATGGGAGAGCCAAATGCCGGCTCATTCGTAACGAATTCCGTCCACCGGGCGCAGGCGGCTCGCCGCCAACGCCGGATACAAAGTCGCCAGAGTGGTGATCACGAGCGCGCTCAACGCGACGAACGTGAAGTCTCCGGCGTCGACGTTGATCGGCAAACGATCAACGTAATAAACGTCAGGATCGAGGCGCAGCCCGAACCACTTCAGGCCGAGCGTCAAGGCGAGCCCCGTCGCCACGCCGAACACGGTGCCGATGCCACCGATGATCATGCCCTCGGCCATGAAGATCCGCAAAATGCCGCGGTCGGTCGCGCCGAGCGCCTTCAAGATGGCGATCTCCTTGCTCTTCTCGGTCACCATCAGGAGCAAGGTGCAGATGATGCAAAAACTCGCCACCAAGATCGCCAGCGACAAAATGATGAAGGTCGCAATCTTCTCGAGCTTGAGCGCGCTGAAGAGATTCTTGTTCATCTCTTTCCAGTCGCGCACCGTAAGCTTCGGATCGGCAAGCGCCTTCTCGACGAGCGGGCGCACATCGGCCACGTGCTCGGGGTCGTCGACGCGCACGTCGATGGCGCTCACGGCGTTCTTCAGATCGAAGAACGACTGAGCCGTATCGAGCGTCGTGTAAGCCTGGCTCGCATCGTACTCGTACATCCCACTGTAGAAGATGGCGGCGACGCGAAAACGCCGCGCTTTCGGCAAGAGCCCCATCGGCCCAAGCTCCCCGAGCGGCGAGACCAGGGTCACCTCATCGCCCACGTAGACGTGCAACGACTTCGCGAGCTCCCGCCCGATGATCATGGCTGGGTAAGCCTCGGGCACCACCGCGTCCGCGACGTCGGGGTCGAGCTTCTTCAGGAAAGGCTTGATGTCCGGACCCTTCAAATAGAGCTCGCCACCCGGGCCGAGGCCGATCGGCTCGTCCGGGCCGAGCTTGTCGAGCAGATCCGGGTGCTCGAGATATTTGAACTTCCCGACCTCGATGTTCGAAATCAGATCGATCACGGTGCCGATGGTGACCGTGTCGACGCCGCGCAGAATCACCCCCGCGGTGTTGGTCGCGCTCGACGCCATGGCCTCACCGCTCGCAACCGGCGTCGCGGCGTGCACACCCTTCACTAGCCGGATCTCGTCGAGTGCGCTGTGCCAGCTTTCCAAGCCGCCGGCCCGCTGCCCTTCGATGCGAATGTGCGCGTTGTTGCCCAGGATCTTGCGCTTCAGATCGGCGCCGAAGCCGCCCATGATGGCCACCACGGCACACAGCGCGAGCGAGCTCAACAGCACGCCGGAGATCGAGAGCACGCTGATCACGGTCAGAAATCCGCTCTTTTGTGAGCGGACGTGGCGCGATGCCACGAACGACACGTAGCCGCTGCCTTCGACCCGGTTGAGCAGGCGGGGCACGGCGAGCGCCATGAAGCCGATCACGAACCCGGTGCCAGAGAGCGCAGCGCCGCCGCGCACCAGCTGATGCCAGAGCACGAAGTACGTTCCGCGCGGCTCGGGCAAGCGCATGGCCCAGCCGCCAAGGCCGAGCAGCCCCACCAGCGAAACACCGGTAACGATGTACCAAATGCTGCGCCCGCCGCGACGCGCCACCCAGCGCGAGCCTTTGTAGCCGAGCCACAGGGCGAGCACGACGACCAGCGCGACGACGGCGACGCGGCCTGGCAAGCCGAGCACTTGCCAGGCGCGCGCGAGCAGGGACGGCGCGTCCCCGCCCACACGCATATAAGTAGCGGGTTTGTCTGTCATTCCTCAGGGCGCAATAAAGGGAACGCAATCACGTCACGAATCGAAGGCTGCCCCGTGAGCAGCATCACCAAGCGATCGATACCGAGACCAAAACCTGCCGCAGGCGGCATCCCGTGTTCGAGCGCTCGCACGTAGTCGACGTCGTAGTCCATCGTCTCCTCGGCACCACCCGCCTTGGCCTCGACCTGAGCGCGAAAGCGTGAGGCCTGGTCGTCCGGATCGTTTAGCTCGCTGAAGGCGTTACAAAGCTCGCGCGAATGCACGAAAAGCTCGAAGCGATCGGTCAAGCTCGGGTCGCCGTTCTTGCGACGCGCGAGCGGCGACACCTCGAACGGGTAATCCATAATGAACACGGGACGGCTCAGCGTGCCGTCACTGCTGCGATAGTCTTCGTGAAGGAACGGCTCGGCGAAGTATTCGTAGGCAACGAACAGCCGCTCGCCCTCGGATTTGCAAGCGAACAAGGCGCGCCGCAAGTTCTGCCAGTCGATGCGCTGCGCGCGCTCCGAGCAGCCGCGGAGTTCTTGCACTTCTGCGTCCACCTCGGTCGGGACCGCACCTTCGACGCGCGGCCCTTTGGCAAGTTCCGTCAGGCGCGAGCCGAGCTCGGGCGGGAGCGAGGCACGCTCGAGCGCCGTCGCCACCGCTGCTCGCATCGGGACTCGCGCGAAGGGCTCTGACAGGCAGAACACACGCGCCGCGCGCCAGGCTTCATAGCTCGCCGCGAGCCCAAGCTCAGTGAGCCGTGTGCCAAGGTACGTATCCACGTCCCGCAACATCTGCTCGGTCTGGTCCATCAGGGTCTCGTACGTGGCGTACGCCTGATAGTATTCGAGCATCGTAAATTCGGGATTATGCCGCGTGCTGATGCCCTCGTTGCGATAGCAACGACCAATCTCGTACACGCGCTCATAGCCGCCGACCAGCAGGCGCTTCAGGTAGAGCTCGGGCGCGACGCGCAAATAGAGCTCCAAATCGAGCGTATTGTGGTGGGTGACGAACGGACGCGCCGCCGCACCGCCGATCAAGGGATGCAAGGTGGGTGTTTCGACCTCGAGAAATGCCCGTGAGTCCAAGAACTGTCGCAGTCCTTGCACCAGGATCGAGCGCGCACGTAGCACCGTCGCCACCTCGGGGTTGGCGACCAGGTCGACGTAACGTCGGCGGTAGCGCACATCGACGTCAGTCAGGCCGTGCCACTTGTCCGGCAGCGGGCGCAAGGCCTTGCCCAACAGGCGTAGCGTCCGCGCCTCGAGCGTCAACTCGCCGGTCTTGGTGACCATCAGCGAGCCTCGCACCTCGACATGGTCGGCAATATCGATGTCCTCGAGCGCTGCGAAGGCGTCACCCATCACGTCTTGCTTTGCGAAGACTTGCAGCTCGCCCGTTACGTCGCGCACGCGCAAGAAGCTCGCCTTGCCGAAACCGCGGCGCGCCACCAGACGTCCCACGATGTGCACCAGGGAATCCGCAGAAAGCGCTGACACCGCCTCCGGCGAATAGCGCTGATCGCTTTTGGGTTCGAGGAGCGCCGACTCGCAGCGCCGACGCAAAGCACCAACCTCGACACGGTCACCCGCGTCGACGTCGTTCGGAAACGGGTCACGACCGGCCTCACGACAACGCGCTGCCTTGTCGCGACGAGCCTGAATCAGCGCTTCTTCGCTGCTCTCCATGATTGGGGCCGCGGGTTTAGCGCGGCGCAGAAGGCGCGTCCACCCGGCCGTCCCGGCCCACGCAGGCCCGAACGCCCTTTGACGCAATGTTCGGCAAAGCCGAGGGGCTCAAACCGGCCCGGCCCTCACGCTGGGCAAGAAGCAGGGCGTGAAAACCGCTAACCCGCGCTCCTGCCCGAGCAGACTCAGGCCCGAGCTACGGGCGGTGGCTCGTTTTCCCGAACGCGGTCGGCGTGGAGCAAGAGATACGCTTCGATGAACGGATCGAGCTCGCCATCGAGCACACCCTGGACATCGCTCGATTCGTGCCCGGTCCGGAGATCCTTCACGAGCTGGTAGGGCTGCAGCACATAGCTGCGAATCTGGTTACCCCAAGCAATCTGGCCTTTCGCCGCCTCGTAGCGCGCCTGCGCCGCTTCGCGCTTGGCTTGCTCCATTTCATAGAGCCGAGCCTTCAGCATCTTGAGCGCCATCGCTCGATTCTGATGTTGGCTACGCTCGGCGCGACACACCACCATGATGCCGCTCGGTAAGTGGCGCATGCGCACGGCGGTCTCGACCTTATTTACGTTCTGACCACCTTTGCCGCCCGCGCGCATCGTAGTGACCTCGAGATCCGTGTCTTTGACTTCGATGTCGATCTCGTCCTCGATGTCCGGCGTCACCTCGATGGCGGCGAAGCTGGTCTGGCGGCGCGCATTGCCGTCGAACGGACTGATGCGCACAAGGCGATGCACGCCCACTTCGGCCCGCAAATATCCAAAGGCGTTGGGCCCCGCAACCGTGAACGATGCGCCGTCGATGCCGGCCTCGTCCCCCACCTGATAGTCGATCACTTCGGTCTTGTAGCCCTTCCGCTCGCACCAGCGGAGGTACATCCTGAGCAGCATCTCCGCCCAGTCTTTGGCGTCCGTACCGCCGGTGCCAGGATGAATGCTGACGATGGCGTTCGCGTGGTCGACCGGGCCCGAGAGCATGCGGCGCAGCTCCTCGCTGCGCACACGGCCGAGCAGCGCGGGCAGGAGGCGCTCAATCTCACCAATGGTAGCTTCGTCGTTTTCGGCGGCGCCGAGCTCGAGTAGCTCGGCGGCGTCGCCCACGTCGCGACTCAGCGACTCTACCTGCTCTAGCTTCTCGACGGCGGCGGCGCGGCGCCGCATGTGCGCTTGGGCGCGCTCCTGATTGTTCCAGAAGTCGGGAGCGCTCGAAATGCTGTCGAGTTCTTCGATGTCGCGTTTCAGTTGAGGGACGTCAAAGAGACCCCCTTAGCGCGATGACGCGCCTTTGGAGATCTTCGAGCGCACTGCGAGTCTCAGACAGCATGGCGCCTGCTTCTTACAGCTTTTTTCGAAAATCGCCAGCAAAACCCGGCGCCGGCCAGGGCAGAGCTCGAGAGACCGCGGCGTTTTGTCGCTGCGATCCAGACTGCCTCGCGCGGCCGGCGCCGCTCGGCGCCGCCCGGCGCTCATGGCCGAGCCGGCTCCGGCCCGGGTGCGACGACAGCGGGCGCCGCGGCGACAGCAGCCAGTCGAGCTTCGAGCAGCGGCCGCTCAGCGCTGAAGCCGCCGTCGGTGATGGCGTCCAGCGCAGCCTCGGCGTTGAGGACGGCCACCTCGAGTGTCACCCGCTCATCCGCGGAGAGCTCGTCCGTCAGCAAGTGAGATTCCGCTGACTGCCAGGCGCCCAAATACTTCAGTAGCAAGGCGACGAGGCGCTCATTGGCTCGCTCGCGCTGCAGGCGCAAGCGCTCGACGCGGAGCTCCTCATCGGCGAACACGAGCCTATCGAAACGCCAAGTCGCCCGCGCTTCCAAGGTAACACCCGCGCCGCCGGTCTGCGTATAGTCGTAAGCGTCCACGCCGGTCGGACTCAAACGCAACAAGGCATTGCTCGATCGCACGGCGCGCAGCGTGAGCTCCGGCAACGCTGCGGACGCTCGCGCCCGGGACGACAGCCCGTCGAGGCGCGCCCGCGCGCCCAGGTCGCCCCGTGCCTGCAAGGCCGCCTTGACCAAGCGACGCACCACCTCGCGACCCAGCAGCGCGACCTCAGGAAGCTGTGCAGCGCGCCGCTTGGGAGAAGTCTCCGCGCTGACGTCCTCCACCAACCCGCTTTTCGGGGGCTGGGCGCCGCTGGCGAGCGCTTCTCGCGAGAAGGAGGGCCGCGCCAGGCGATCGAACGGCAGCTCCAGCACCAGCATACCCACATACTCCTGACCCAGTTCCGCCCGGTGCCACTGAAACAACGTCCCGAGGCGCAAGGAGCCCGCCCACACGGGACGCGACAAGACCATGAAGAACACGAACGGGGTGAACCAACGCGGCATGGGACGGGGGTCGGTCACACCGCGCGCGAGTTGCCAGCCTCTGCGTCGAAAGCGCCGACTGCTAGGCGCGCCACGCGCACGCCGGTCACGGGGGACAGTGCGCAGCCCCGATCGGGGCGCCCCACAGGGAGGGTCTACGAGCTAAATTCTTCTGCGAGTGCGCGTTCGGCGGCCGTGGGGGTCGAGCCGCCGCTGAGCGGTGGGCGAAAGCGCATCTCCAACCGACCAGCGGCCACGCCGATTTCGGAGGCGATGGCGAGAGGCACGAAGGTGCCTTGCTGGCGATAGCCTAGGGCAGCGCGTACGAGCGTTGCAGCGTCGAACTCCGTG
>JAEUAF010000887.1 GCA_019695485.1 Sorangium sp. | reverse complement strand
GAGCGGGCGCTGCTGCGGTGGGCGTTGCTGCGCGCGCGGGGCGTGCGGCAGTCGGGGCCGGAGTCTGAGCCACTGCGAGCGCGGGCCACAGCACGGAGAGACAAGTCAGGGAACGCGTGAGCGAAGTTAGAAACCCCATAGGCTCAATGCTCGTCGCACGGGGCCGTCGGCGTCAAGCGCTCCCGCCTGCCCGGGCGCGTCAGTGTGCACAATTAGGCCCTCTGCGTCAGGGATGTGCGGACTTTTGCCGAGCCGCGCAGCGCTCACTCAATCGCGCGTGGCCGCGCGCAGCACGTCGGTGAAGCTCAGAATGCCGACCGGCTCGAGCCCCCGGAGCACGGGCACGCTACGCACTCCGGACATGCGCATCAGGCGCAGGCAATCGCCAATCGAGAAATCGTGCTGGACGCAGATTGCAGGCGTCGTCATGGCGTCAGCCACGCGCAGCTGATCGAGCAGTGCAGGCTCCGCGTCGCACAGCACGAGCACGATGTCCTTGGAAGCGATGATGCCTGGCAAGCGCCCGTTCCCCGCCATCACGAGCAAGCAATGAATGCTGCGCTCGATCATCAGCCGCGCTGCGGCGCGCAGCGTTGCTGTGGGCGCGATGGTCACCGGCTGAGCGGTCATCAGCTCAGCAGCAGTCAGATCTTTCACACTCATGAGCCTGCCTTTTCGCTGCGAAGGTCACCCGTTTCCGCGTCGATTCGCACGCGGCTCGCGCGCATTTCGCGTTCCAGGATGAGCGTGCGATCGAGAATGCGTAGCGATACACCGGGGTGCGCGATTCCGAACTCGATGAAGGCGACGCGGCCGAGCGTTTCGCGGCGAGCTGCGCGCTCGGCGAGCCGCTCGATATCCGCACTCCCTAACGCTGCTTGCACGCGGCCGAGTTTACCACCTTTGGGGCGCTCCGAGACGCGGCTTCGCGATGGGATCGCTGTTTTCGCAGCGCGCAGCGCCTTCGCGCGCTCGAGCAGGCGCTGCGCTGTTTCCACTGGCAACTCGAACGGTTCAGCCACGGCGACTTCCGTTTCCGTGCTGCGCGGGGAGCCGAGCTCCCTCGCGATAATGCTAAACTCGGCTCGCGCTTGGCCGCCGCGCAGTTTTCCCGACACCTCGACACGGCCCGCCGAAAGCTCGGAGTGCGTCGCTTCGGCGATCTGGAGCAGCCGTCCCGCGTAGAGCTTGGCGCCTTCGGCGTGATGCACCGACAGATTCCCTTCAGCGCAGACGGAGCTGCCGTCGCCACCGCGCACGCCGAACTTCACACGCACGTCGCCGCCCGCGTACACGTTGCCATTGTCGACGTTGCCACGGATCTCGACGTCGCCCGTGGCGTAGACGCTGAACGTGCGTTCGACGTCCCCTTTCACGACTAGGCTGCCCTGCATATGGAGGTGCCCCGAGTGCAAGTCGACTGCACCTTGGTGCACGTGCTGGTCGACGACGTCGATACTCTCCACACCCTTGCAGATGACGACGCCTGCGCGTGCAGCTCGCACGAGGCCAGTGGCATCGCGTTCGGCGCCGGGTCCGAGCGCGAGCGTGGCTTCGCGCACCGCGGCGGCGGGGATCGCAGTGCCGTCCACCAGGCAACCTGGGTTCCCCGCGCGGGCGGGATGCACCTGCCCGAGTAGCTCGCCCTTTTCTACCGGCTTCAAGAGCTCGCGGTCGTGAAAGTCGATCGTGCCGTCTTCTCGCACGTGGCCCGGTAGCAACCCGACGGCGAACGGCGACTCGAAGCGACCATGCTCGCCTTCCTCTGCGAGGTAACCCTTGGCAATCAGCTCGCGTCGCACCTCGAAAGCTGGATCGCTGAGCCCTACGGCGAGGCGAGCGAAGGCCTCTGGCTGGATGCCTGCCTTGACGCCGCCTTTGGCCAGTGTGGCGGTGAGCTCGCTTTCCCCGACGGGATCGCCGGCCTGAACGCTCACCACGGCGCTCAAACGATCTGGCGCGACGTGTACCGAGATCCGGGATTCAGGGCGGGGCTTCTCCGCGGGCATGCGAGCTTCTCGCCATCATCCAGCGGCGCGTCCGCCAAGACAAGGCGCCTTTGCAGATTCGGCGCCCAGGATTAACGCCTACAGTGTGCCGCTGAACATGATGCCCGGGGCTCGGAGCGCGTGTGGCGTGAACGCGGTACCGTGTGGACTTACCTGAATTGCGGCCACATCCGGCGTCATCGCCATGAATATGCCACCCGCGATACCCGCGCCGGCAACCGCCGCTCCCAGCAACAAGAGGGTCGTGTCGCTGGTGGACACCGTCGTGCAGGCGCCGCTGCTGCCGGTGCAGACTTGTTCCTCTGACGACGACGCGTACATGATGCCGCCGCCGGCTGCGGCAGCGACGGCCATCAACAACCAACCCGTGGTGCGGGTGCCTTGGCGACTGACGAATCTGCCCGTCACATCCGAGCTACCAGCGGGGAAGGTCGCCGATTTGCCGGAAATCGGCGGTTTTTCCCCTTCGCTGAGGGCGAGGACCTCGGTGCCGGCGGGCATGGTGATGTCGCAGGGGCTCGTACATAAGCGGTCGTAACCCTGTGCGACCACGCCCCTCTTCGTGCTGAGTTCGGCCGAGCCGGACTGGCGGTGGAAAGTCAGCCCCGGTGGTTCACTCATCAAATGAAGTCGGGCCTCGGCGCCGTTCACGGTGACGTAAGGACGGGAGCTCGCGGGCACTCCGGATGCGGCAGCGCCGCTAGCTGCAGGGGGAGTTTGCGTTGTCGCGAGCGCGGACGGATCTTGTGCGGCGGGGCCGGCGTAAGAAACCTCGGCCATGGGCACCTGCCGAGTCGAGCCCGCCACGGTGACGATGGTGACACTGGCATCGGGCACCAGCTCGGCGATGGTCCCGCGGAGCAGCCCTCCGTTCTTCAGCCGCACCACGTCCTTCGCCTCGACGGGCGGCGCACTCTTCGCCGAGCTCTCGTCCGCTGCGGGAGGCGCGGTTTGCGCGTGTGCAACCGCCGGGGCGCTGAGCGCCAGTAGCGACAGAATTCCAACCCTGCAGATAACGGTCCTACCCATTCTGTCTCCCGACTATCATCCACCCGCCAACGACTCAACTGGAACTTGTGGCCCGCTCGCGGAGAGCGCGTGAGGAGCAGGCTCCCTTTGCGCGGCCCCACGATGACGAGCGCGAGCTTCTTGGTGTCGCTCCAAGCGGTGTTCGCAACTGCCATTGCTTGGCGGTTGCCAGGCGAAGTGCCAAGCCCGAGGGCCGTTTTTTGGGGAGCCGTGTGATTTTCGGCAGTGTGTTGCTCGCGCTTTCGTGCGGAGCGCCCCACGCTGCGTGCGCTGAGGGTCCAGCAGCAGCCTGACAAGCGTCAGATCATTGGGCCCCGGGGCCGCGGTCGCTCCCAACTTAAGCGCTCGCCGCACGGTCCGTTACGCAGAGAGTGCGTCGAGCCCGGCCTCGCCGCGCGGAAAGCGGCTATTCATGTTTGCATTGAGCGTCGACGCGACTCTCGGCAGTGCCGAATTGGAACGCGACCTCGACAGGCTCTACCGTAGCAAGCCCGCGTGGGTGTTGAGCTACGCTCCCGCAGGCACTCCTCTCACGAGGTTGATGAGTGCCGTGCGCCGTCGCCATCCCAAGCTGCCGGTCTTTGGGGCGACGTCGTTTCAAGGGGTGTTCACAGCCGACGGCTTCTCGCGGAATGCAGGGCTCCTCGTCGTGGAGGACGACGACGCCATGCCAGTCGCGGTCTCGTTGTGCGAGACGGGCCCTGCCAATGCCGAAGAGCGGGCTCACAAGGCTTGTCTCGAGATTCGGCGGGCGCTTGGCGCGCCACCGCAAGTTTTGCTGTTGCACGCGACACCCGGCTTCGAAGAGCGTATCTTGGCTGGGATTCGCGCTGCGTTCGGGACGGACGTTCCCGTTTACGGCGGGAGTGCGGCCGACGACTCGATCAGCGGGGAGTGGGAGGTGTTCGCGAACGGAGCCTGCATCTCGCAGGGCTTCATGCTGGCCGGGATTTCTTCGAGCGTGCCACCGCTCGGCGCATTTCTTGGCGGCTACTTGCCGACCGAACACGTGGGCACGGTGACCCGCGTCGACGGGCGTACCGTCTTCGAAATCGACGGAGCGCCAGCTGCGCGCGTCTACAACACGTGGGTGCGTGGTGCGATCGCGGAAGAGCTCGAGCACGGCGGCTCGGTCTTGTTGAAGACCAACCTGATGCCCGTAGCGCGCACTATCGCCTCGGGTTCCGCGCTGCCACAGCGCTTGCTCTCGCACCCGCACGAGGTCATTCAAAAGAACCAAGCGCTCAACTTCTTCAGCGAATTTGGAGCTGGAGATGTGATCACCCTGATGACAAGTTCGCTCGATCCCTTGGTGAAGCGCGTGGCGCGCACGGTGCAACGCGCGCGGGCGGGAGCTGCGCGGCCCGTACGCGGGGGATTGCTCGTCTACTGTGGCGGTTGCCTCGGCGCGCTGCTGCCTCGTGCTCCAGAGATTGCGCAGGAATTTGCGAAAGAGCTCGGAGATCTGCCGTTCGTCGGCGTCGCCACCTTCGGCGAGCAAGGGCGTTTCTTCGACAAGACCGAGAGTCGCCACGGGAACCTGATGTGTACAGTGCTGCTCTTTTGAGGAGCGCATCGGCGTTGGGCGGGGCGCAGCACCGCGTGTTGGCGCTCAGCGGGCTTGCCGGAAAATCGTCATCGCGGCGACAGCCCAGCCTGGCTTTGGAGGCTTGGTCGCTGCAACCCAGTAGACGAATTCGGAATCGATGGCGAGCGCATTGCCGCGGTCGGCAAGCGGTTGCTCACGTTGGAGACCAGCGACAATGTCCAGGGGGGTACGGCGCCCACGCTGCGAGGCCCACCTGTGCAGCCTTGGATTGGACAGCTCAAAAATGGCGGCGGTGGCGGTGTATTCGAAGCCGCTAGCCGATGGGCTGGCCTCGGTATTTGCCCAATAGACAAGGCTGAGTAGGGAGCGGAGATCGAGGAAAACGGAGTCTGGTCGTATTCGACGGTGCTCCCGGCACACGACGCGGTCAGACAATTGGTTGGACGCCGAGTCCCGCCGCGCGCCCTGACTTTATTTGGATGGTCGCTCCGATTTCCGTCAAAACGAGTTTTCAGAAGCTCTTTTTGTGAGCGAAAAAGATCACTTATTTGCAGCGGGAATCGCCGCAATCGCGGCGTCCACCGCCGGCGACAAAAAGCTCCCAGGGTGGGTGGCGTGGAAGGCGCGCGCGGCTTGTCGCGCGTCGACGTAGGCCCCAGAACGCACGAGTGCGTTGACCTGCAGCGCTTCACGCTCTTCGCTCAGCTGGCCACGCGGGAAGGTTCGAGTGTACTCTTTGAGGCGCGCGAGGCCGTTCGTGCTGTCGCCGTTCGACAGGCTCCGACGCGCGGCGTCGAGTAGCGCGCGCTCGCGTTGCAACGCGGTCGGTCCAACGGGCGGCGGGCGCTCTGGGCCAACTCGTCGCACGTCAGATGTGAGGCTCGGCTCTGGCTCAACGCTGGCCGACGCGCTCGGCTGCGAGCCGATCGCGCCGCCTGCATGAAGGCTCGCGGTCGCAATCGGCGTCGCGCGTGTCGACTCGGGCCGCTCCAGGTACACCACGCGCACGTGCGCGGGCACCAGGGCTGCATGTGCCCCGGCCCCGAGTGCAAATGCTACGGACACGAGCAACGGTCGCCCGACGAGGAGGCGCCGCACGACGCCGAGCGGGCCGCCTCCGCTCGGCCCCGAACGCAGAGGCAGTCGCGAATTCGCGTCCGACGCGACGGGCTCGCGAGGCGCCAGGGGCTGCTTAGCTGGCGCTACGGGCAGCTCGACGGCGAGCGTCGCGGCGACGCGCGAAAGGACGCGATCAGCCGTCCCGTGCGGCGGTTGCTCGCCTGCGCCGAGGGCCCGGAGCAGCGTGAGCGGGTCCGGTCGCGTCCGCGAATCAGCCACGCCGACCTCCCGAGGCCTGCGCGGGCCGCTCCGCTTGCCGGGCGAGCGCATTGACCGCCAGTGAGAGCTCGGCCCGAGCCAGACGTAGCCGCGAGTAGGCGGTGTTCAACGGTAGTCCCAGCGCGCGCGCCACCTCGGGAATTGAGTAGCCATCGACTTCGTGTAGCAGCAGCACAGCGCGACGCTCCAGGGGCAACTTCAGCAATGCGGCTTCGAGCAAGCGCCGATCTTCGTGCGAGATGAGCTGTTCGGCGGCAGAAGGGGTAAAGTCCTGCCGATCTACCTCGAAACCGCCGAGCTCCCAGCGATGGCGTGCGAGCTTTCGGTAGTCCGACGCAACTCGCAAGGCGAACACGAACAACCACGGGCGGAGTGGCCGGCTCGGGTCGTATTGAGGCAGCTTGCGGTACACATGACAGAAAACGTCGTGAGTGAGGTCCTCGAGATCACTGCGAACAACCCCCAGGCGAGCCAGCGCGTTCCATACGTAGGCGAACTCCTCCCGGAATATCTCCGAAAAGTCCGGAGACGACGGGGCTCGGGCGCCCGACGGAAGTTCGCGGCGCATAGTGTCCTTCATTTGGGGCGGGGCCGCCTTTCCGTCACCGAAATTGGAGATTTGCCGCAATGCCGAGGGAGGCGGCCAGGGCAGGGCTCGACCACAATCTCTCGTCGCGCAGGAAGATCCGAACCGGACTGAGCGGTTTCAGTCCCTCCAACGTGAACACCAGACCCAGGTTTCGCTCGAGCGCCGCTGTGGCCTCGATGCGTGCCCCGAGCGCGGAGAAGAGAGCATTTCCCGTGGTCGCGTTTTCGACGTCGGTCGCAAAACTGTGGGTCCGACCCAGCACCAGGAGCCCGCAGCCCGCGACGAAGGAGGTTGCGACGCAAGAAGCCATGGAGCCCGCCGTCAACTGCACATGCCCAACCCCGCCGAGCTCGGAAGCGACCGAAGTCGGGGTGGTAGCTGTCATTTCGCCGAGGAACTGCAGCACGCCGTAGCTTAGGCCAACGCCCGCACGACCGCCGAGCGCCCCCGGCGAGGGAGTCACGCCCAGCATGACCACGGGCCCCGCGCGAACGAGTAGGTTCGCACGAGTCGTAGAGCGCGCCACGCCAAGGGACGCGGAGTTCGACTCCCGAGACTTGCGACCCTGGCTGGGCGCAGCGGACGCCTGCAATGGCCCGTCTTGGGCAGGCGTTTCTGGGGAAGGAGCCGGCGTGTCGACGAGTGTGAGCGGCGTGGCGGCGACATCGGCGGGTTCGGCTTTGGCGCTTGGTTGCGAATTCGCGTCGGTCGCGTTCTCTGCCGGCGGCATCGGGTCGAGCGTGATGCTGATGGCGAGCGCTAGGGCCTTTACGAGCTCCTCGCAGTCGCCGCTTCCTCCGGCGACCTCACGCCGCCCGGAAACGACACCGTTCGCGTCGAGCAGCGTGAGGCGGGCGCGCAGCTTGCCGTCGTCACCCGAGATTTCGGCAAGAACCGTGCGATCTCCCCACGGCGAGAATGGGTCGTAGTGCAGCCGTGCGTGCACCGCCTCGCGGAGCTGCGCTTCGTCCGGGCACTGCCGAGCGCCGCGGTCACGCGAGTAGATCAGGCGATTCGTCGCGAACGCAGGAGTCGAAAGCAACGCCACGACCGCCGCCGCCGAACACACAATCAACCACCGCCCGCTCACGGGCCCCCTTATAGCACCTAGCACCTGCAAATGCCGAGGGGGAGGGGACGGCCCGCTCGCTCGAGCGCGGACGGGGGGACGCCGCCCGCCCTCAGCCGCGACTCGGGCGCAGTACCTGCAGCGTCGCGCCTCGGCCGATCAGGCGCTCCACGCGCTCGAGCGTGCGGCCGCTCGGTGAGACCAAGTGCACGAACTTCGCGCCCCGCATGAGCGAACTGTCCGCCAAGCTATCGGTGTAGACGCGGCCCCACTCGACGATCCCATGTCGGCGCTCGAGCTCGCGTACTTTTACGCGTCCGATGCAGTGCGTCTCCGCCACCAGCCCGCCCCAACGGCGGCGCAGGCGTGACCCGACTACTGACACCGCGTGAGCCTGGCGCGCGCGCAGCAGCGCTCGAACCACGAGCGGGACGCTGCCCGTGGCGATTAGCACGCGGCTGCCCTCGCGCACGTGGCGCGACAGCTCATCGAAGATCGCGTCGTTGGCGTAGTCGGGCAAGGTGTCATGTGCGTAGCGGCGCAGGGCGAGGGCGAAGCCTCGCGTCGAGGAGCCGAGTGTCATCGCCCAGAGCAACACCGAGCCAGCGGCTCCGCTCGAGCGTAGGATCAAGAGCAGCGCGAGCGGTAGCACCGCGGTTACGAGCAATAATCGCGCTGGGCGCCGAGCGCAGTAGCGCCGCGAGAAATCGAAAAAAGAGTCACGGCTGACGAGCGTCCCGTCGAAATCGAAGATCACCACCGGCGGCGCGCCCAGGCTCGTTCCCCGACTTCCCGCCTGGTCTGTCGGAGCCTCAGCGTTGCCCAGCATGACCGCCTCGTAGCATCGGATCGCGCGCGAAACCACGACTGCGACTCAGCGGCGGCGGTTGACCGATCCTCGCGAACCGTCGTTGACACTGCGGCCAGCGCGCGCCCTTTGGGCTGACATTTTGGCAGGCTACTGGTCGCGGCGAGCGCGTGAGCGATCGCGTGCACTCAGAAGAACTGCGAGTATTGGCGGTGGGGAGGGCCGGCACCGAAGTTGCACTCGTGGCTCTGCGATGTCACCCGTCTTCTGGGAGCGCCTTTTTCGCCGCTGGTTCATCGAATATAACCCGCTCTATCTGCTGAGTGCGTGTTGCGTGCTGGTGGGCGTGAGCGAGTTGTCTCAGGGGCTCGCGCATAGTGCATACAGCGGGGTTGCCGTGGCCGCGGTGGCTGAGCTCTACGCCTGGGCGTTGATTGGCAGCGCGGCCTTTCTCATGCGTGCAGAGCTTGCTCGACCCGCGGTGATGCTGGCCTTGTTGGTCGCGGTCTACCAATGCGACCCGACTTTGCACACCGAGACCTGCGCCTACCTCGGAGGGACCGGTGTGCTGGCCGCGGCGCTGTGGTTTGCGAGCTTCGTGGGGAAGATCGTGGCGCTCGGCTGGGCGATGCGCGTACGGCTCTCGCGTTCGGCGCTGCTGGTGCCCGCGTTCGGCGCGGCCGGAGTGCTGCTGCTGCCGCCGCTCTTGCACCAAGCGAGCGCGACTCGCATGAGTTCGCTCGTCGCGCTCTGGGTGTTTGCGCTCTTTGCGTTCGGACTCTGGGGCTCGTTGCGCATTACGAGTTCGCTCACGCTCGATGCTTGGGGCCGCACGGTGTTCAAACGGGCCGTGCGCGGGACCTGGGCGATTTGGGCGGTGTTGACGCTTTCGCACGTGTGGTTTTGGGCCGACGAGTTCGAGCTCCGTGGCGCGCTGGGTGTGCCGGTGCTGCTGCTACTCTCGACGCGCTGGATGCCGCGCGAGTCGAGCGTTTGGCTGGCCGTGGCTGGCGCCCTGCTCGCCGGCTGCATGATGCCGGCGTTCTTCGTGACGATCGCCCTGATGGCGGCGATCACGCTCGCGTTGCGCGCTTTGCGGCAGCCGAGCGACGCGCCAGCGGAGGAGT
>JAEUAF010000833.1 GCA_019695485.1 Sorangium sp. | reverse complement strand
ACCCTCTTCGTCGGAATCGTCAGCGTCGGCAGCGGCCGCCCCCGCGGCCGCTGCCGACGCTGACGATTCCGACGAAGAGGGTAGCGAAGGCACCCAGAGCGCGGGCATCGAGTGCGTACCGGCCATTTCCGAGATCGAGGTCCGCCGGCCTTTGCCATTCTCGTGCTCCGTCACGAAAGAGGGCGTCGATCAGGTCGAGCTTCGCTACAAGGCGCCCGGCCGAAAGAAGTGGACCAAGGTCCGCTTCCGCCGGTCCGGCCAAGATTACACGGGGGAGATTCCGTGCACGGCTCTCACGCGCCACGGAACCCTGCGGCTCAGCTTGGTTGGGCTCGATGCGGACGACAAGCCGCTAGCGCGGATCGGTGGGGTCCAAATTGCGGTCGTGGAGGCGAGCAACCAGCCGCCGCCTGCGCTGCCCGGGCGCGAGCCGCCGATGCGCTGCTACGACCCCCAGGACTGCCCAAACGAACTGAAAGGGTCGCCAGCCTGTCCGGGGACCAAGGCGGTCCCTGGGGCGCGCACCTGGGGTGCCGCGTGCGAGAAGACCAGCCAGTGCCAGACCGGCCTCGCCTGTGTCTCGGGAACGTGCGACAAGCCACCCAAGTGCGAGAGCGCCTCGGAGTGCCCTTCGGGTGAGTGCGTCTCGGGCTCCTGCGTGTTCCCGGATCCGGACGAGGTGGCGTCACGCCTCGGGCCGCCCAAGTTCAACTGGATTGGGCTTCACTTCGGTTGGGACTTCGCGCTGGGGCGCAGCGGCGTTGGCGTATGCGGCACTGGCACCGACGACAGCAAGGACTACGACTGCTTCAACGGGCAAAGCCAATACGACCCCACGTTCGTCAACGCGAACACGGCGTACCAAGGCACCGCCTCGTCCGGGGTGTTGCCGTCGACGATGCGAATCATGGCCTCGTACGAGCGCTGGTTTGGCCGCCTCGGAGCCGGCGCGCGGGTGGGCTGGGCATTTGGCGGCGCCCCGAAGGACTTTAGTCCGATTCACCTCGAAGCGCGCATCTTCTACTCGATGCGCACCGACCCGTTGAACAAACGCTTTCGCCCATATATCGGCCTTGCGGGCGGCATGGGAGAGGTCGACGCGCATTCCAAGACCTCGATCATCGATTGCTCAGGAGCAACGGACAAACCAGCCTGCATCAAGGAGACGAATCTCGGCACGCTCTCCGGGTTGCACGCCACCGCGCCAAAGGTGGACGTGTATCGGCACGGCAGTGCGGCGTTTTTCGGTCCTACGCTCGGCTTCGTTTACGCCCTCGCCAACGACTCGGGCATTCAGTTCAACGTGAACATGATGCTGCCCGAGGTGGCGTTCGAGCCGACGCTCGGTTACGTGATGGGACTCTAAGAGCCAAGCCAGAAACTTCGGACGGGATTGGCTCTACGCCCTCACCACACGTACTTTCGCTCCCATTTGAGCGGCGCGAAGTAGCGGTCTCCGCGGTCGCAGGCGACGGTGACCACACAGCCACCGCCCTGCTCGCGGTGCAGTCGTTCGGCGATCTTGACCGCCGCGGCGATGTTGGCGCCACTCGAGTGGCCGACGTGCAGCCCCTCGAGCTCTGCGACGCGATCGGACATATCCCAGCCGTCTTCGGTAGAGATCGGCATGATCTCGTCGGGCAGACTGGCGTCGTAAATCGGCGGCACGATCGAGCTTCCCATGTGCTTGAGCCCCTCGAGCCCGTGCAACGCCTCAGCGGGCTCGGCCGCGACGCAGTGCACCTGGCGCGTATGCTCATGCAGCCGCCGGGTCGTCCCCATCATGGTTCCACTGGTGCCGAGGCCAGTCACGAAATGGGTGATGCGATCGCCGAGTGCGTCGAGGATCTCGACGCCCGTGCCGTGATAGTGGGCGAGGGGATTCGAGGGGTTACTGTATTGATCCGGATAGAAATACTTGTCGGGATTCTCGTCGACGATCTTGCGAACCAGGCGAATCGCGCCGTCCGAACCCTCCATGGGATCGCTGAAGATGAGCTCCGTACCGAACGCCTTCGTGATGTCCTTGCGGGCTTTGGTGACGTTCTTGGGCATTACGAGCTGGATGCGATAGCCGAGCGCCGCCCCGATCAACGAGTACGCGACGCCGGTGTTCCCGCTCGTTGAATCGATCAGGATCTTGTCCGGCGTGAGCCGCCCGTCGGCGATGGCATCGGTCATCATGCGCAGCGCCGGCCGGTCTTTCACCGAGCCACCTGGATTCGCGAACTCCAGCTTGACGTAGATCTCCACGCTGGGCGCTGAGCGACCGACCCGTTCGAGTCGCAGGAGCGGCGTGTTGCCGACGGCGTCGATGATCGAGCCGAGTCGGCGAGAACGGAAGAGACGGGCGGTCATTCGAGCTCCAAGGCGCGGCGCAAATGGGCGAGGGCCGAGCCAGCTCCAGCCGCGACCGCCCGCGCCCCCGCGAATTCGAACCACTCTTCGTGGCAAAAGTCCTGGCTCGGGCCGGGCTCGATCGCTGCGTGCAAGACCCCTGCCCGGACCAGGTAAGTGAGCGCAATGCGGTCGCCGGCACCTGCCGCAACCCTGGCCGTTGAGGCCTCGATGCGAGCTTGCCCGCGGTCGCCGACGACAC
The DNA here is from genome assembly GCA_019695485.1 of Sorangium sp. GTDB lineage: Bacteria > Myxococcota_A > Polyangia > Polyangiales > Polyangiaceae > PMG-095. Next base: position 3,789 of record JAEUAF010000833.1, on the reverse strand, counting down.
CGAGGCGCCGCTGACGATCGTAGGGGTCTCCGTGCATGGCTCGTTTCAGTTCCCGCCGGCGATCGCCGGGACGATGCTGATTTCGTCGCCGCTCTTCAGCGCCGTGTCGAGGCCGTCCAGAAAACGGATATCCTCGTCGCCGACGTAGATGTTGACGAAGCGGCGTACGCCCTTCTCGTCGAGCAAGCGGTCACGAATGCCGGGATGATTCTTCTCGAGCGTTTCGAGCACGGCACGCACCGTGCTTCCTTCGGCTTGCACCTGCTCCTCACCTGCGGTCAACGTGCGGAGCGGGGTTGGAATACGAACGGTCACCATGGTGTTCTCCTTCGGTCAGGCGGCACAGCTTGGCGCTGTGTAGCGCGTCTCGATAATTTCGGAAATGGTCGGCGTCTCCCCGCAGAGGGCGCACGAGGCGCGCGCAGGGATTGCAATTCGGCGCAAGCGGTCGCGCCGCCCGTCGATGCTGAGCAGGTGACCAACGTGGGCCTCGCCGCCGCTCAGCGCCTGGAGCACGAGTTCAGCCATCAGCGCGCCGGCCAGACCTACTACCGGCCCCAGCACGCCCGCTTCCGTGCAACCCATTTGGGCGCCCGAGGGTACATCTTCGAACAAGCAGCGGTAGCAGGGCCCACCCGCGGGTGGAACGAACCAGACCGTGGCGTCGAGGCGCACCGCGGCGCCGTGCACGATGGGACGCTCGGCAAGGTGACAAGCGTCGGCGGCAAGGAACTTAGTCGCAAAATTGTCTGCGCCTTCGACGACCAAGTCCACACTGCGCGCAAGCTCCAGCGCGTTTTCGGGCAACAGCCGCGAATGGATAAGCTCGATGTGCTGGTTCGGCACGCCTTCTCGCACGAGCGCGTCGCGCGCTGCCTCGAGCTTGTCGCGACCGACATCGCTCGCCTCGAACAACACCTGCCGATGCAAGTTGCTGAGGTCCACCTGATCGTCATCACAGAGCACGAGCGTCGCGTCTGAATCGGCCAGGGCGAGCAGCAAGGGGCAGCCAAGTCCCCCCACTCCAATGACCAAGATGCGGCGTCCAGAGAGGACACCGCGACTCGCGCGGAGCGGACGAGTGCGGGTCACGACCTAAAAAACTCGTCCAAGCTGAAGTAGCGCTCTCCGGTATCGCAGATCACCGTCACCACGTTCTTGCCTGCGCCGAGCTCCCGACTGACGTCGAGCGCCACCGCGACGTTCGCGCCTGCGCTGATTCCGCACAGAAGCCCCTCACGTTGAGCGAGCTCGCGCTTGGTCAGATAGGCGCGCTCGTCCGTTACGGTCCGCACTTCGTCGGGCACGCTCGGGTCGTAGTTCTTCGGGATGAAGCCCGCCGCGATACCCTGAATCTTGGTGGGACCGCGTTCGCCGCGCGAAATCGTGGCGCAAGACTCCGGCTCGACTGCGATGATGCGACAGCCGGGGAAGGTGTTTTTCAGGACCCGGCCAACACCGCTGACGGTGCCGCCCGTGCCCACCGCCGCGATGAACGCATCGACGCGTTCGGTCCCCATGGCGTGAATGATCTCTAGCGCCGTGAGGCGGGCGTGGGCTTCGGGATTGGCGCTGTTTTCGAACTGCTGGGGCATGAACGCTCCCGGCGTGCGTGCCGCGATTTCGCGAGCGCGGCGAATCGCGCCTTCCATTTGCTCTGCTTCGGGCGTCAGCACGAGCTCCGCGCCGAACGACTCGAGCAACTGCCGGCGCTCGAGGCTCATGCTCTCCGGCATCGTCAGAATACAATGGTAGCCGCGACAAGCGCAGACGAGGGCTAACCCGATGCCGGTGTTGCCGCTCGTCGGTTCGACGACGGAACCTCCCGGCACAAGCTTTCCGCTCCGTTCCGCCTCCTCGATCATCGCCAGGCAAATGCGGTCCTTGACTGACCCGCCGGGATTCAGCGATTCGAGCTTGCCCCAGAGTTGGGCTCGGGGAGCGTCGCGCCCGAGCCGACGAATCTCCACCAGGGGCGTGTCCGCGATCAGGTCGAGCAAGCTCGAGTGAACGAGCGGATGCGTGGGCAAGTTCGGCAGCTGTTCAGATAACGTAGACATGGCGTTGGGTACCGGGTCGCTTGAGGCCGAGTTCGTCGGCGCGCGCACAGATGTCCGCGACAGTCACGGCGTCGAAGCAAGCCTCGACGCGCGACGAGAGATCTCTAAACACCGTTTCCGTGACCCGGCGCGCTTCGGTGGCCGACGCACCCTTGCGCTGACCCGGCTCCCGCTCGCCGAGGACGATCGGCCCCTCCAGCGCTCGCACCACGTCACCGAGCCGAATCTCACCCGGCCGCCGGCCGAGGCTGTACCCGCCTTGCGGGCCGCGCTTCGAACCCACGATGCCGGCGCGCTTCAGATCCTGGAAGATCTGCTCGAGAAACCGCGGCGGAATGCTCTGCCGCTCCGCGATGTCCTTGACCTGCGTCGGGCGGCCTTCGTTGTAAAAAGCGATGTCGAAGAGCGCACGCACGGCGTAGCGGCCCTTGTTCGACAGCTTCATCGCGAGAAGATCTGCATTCTTGCATCGGATTTGTCAAGAACACCCGAAATTGGACGATTGACCGGCCTGTCCAGGACCACTAGAACCTTGGCCCGACCTCGGGTTACAAGCGTGTTCTAGTCACCGACCTACAAGGGGAACGAAGATGCGAAAGCCGCTCAGTGCCATTGGATGTACTCTATTCACGCTCGTAGGGTGTGCCCCGCAGGAGCCGGCGGTCGCGCCGCTCGCGGCGCCGCCACCCGCAGCAACGGCACCCGTTGCTGCCACCACGCCGCCCGCAGCGGAGCCACCGAAGGAAGCGCCGAAGCCGGTTGAACTGACAGCCGAGCAGGGCGCGAAGCTCTACGCTGACTGCTGGGCCGCGTTCAACGCCAAGGACTGGGCGAAGTTTTCGCCCTGCTTCTCTGACACCGCGACCAGCGAACAGGTCGACATGGGGCCAGCGCTGGCTGGCAAGGACGTCGTCGAGAAAGGCGCGAAGTCCTACGCCACGGCCTTCCCGGATGGCACTGGCGAAGCGCAACTCACGCTCGTCAATGGCCCCAATATCGTAGGCGTCTGGTTGATGCGCGGCACCAACAAAGGTCCGCTTGCGACGCCCTCGGGCGAGATGCCTGCCACCAACAAAAAGGTCGGGTATCTCAGCGGTCACCTCATCGAACTCAAAGCAGGCAAGGCCGCGCGCGAGCAGATTTATTTCGACGCGCACACCATGCTCGGGCAGCTCGGTGTGGCGCCTGGACCGGTTCGCAAGGTGATGGAGCAGGGCGCGGCAGAGAAGCCCGTCGTCATCGCTACTGGCAACGATGCCGAGAAGGCGAACGTCGAGACGTACAAGAAGTTCGCGGAAGCCTTCAACAAGCACGACAGCGCCGGCGTCGAAGCCGTGCTGGCCGACGACTTCGTCTATTCCGATCAAGCGGCGCCCGCGGATCTGGTCGGCAAGAAGGAAGCGCAGCGCGGCCTGAAGGAAATCTGGAAAGGCATGAGCGACGCCAAGATCGAAAGCACCAACACTTGGGGTGCGGGCGACTACATCGTGTCGACGGGCTCCTTCTCCGGGACGAACGATGGGGCGATCCCGTCGATGAAGCTCTTCAAGAAGACCGGTAAGCACGCAGCCGTCGGCTTCCTCGCTATCGCCAAGCTCCAAGGCGGCAAGCTCAAGCACGAGTGGCTCTTCAGCAACGGGATGGCCTTCGCCGCGCAACTCGGCCTCTTGCCCCCGCCCAAGGACGCCAAGGCCAAGGACGCCAAGCCCGCTGCGGCCGCGACGCCCCC
>JAEUAF010000794.1 GCA_019695485.1 Sorangium sp. | reverse complement strand
CAATCGCGAAAGCTCGGCCCACGCGGAAGCACTGTCGACCAGCGCGCTTCAGGCGCTCAACCTCGGAGACGGAGAGCGCGTCCCATTGCTCGACGACGTGCTCGATTGGGCGAAGCGACAAGACCAGCGCATCAACATCGAAGTGAAGTCGGACGTCAGGAACCGACGCGGCCTCATCGAGGCTCTCGTCGGGCGGCTCGCGCTCGAGCCCGAAGGCCCGGAGCGCCTGCTCCTTTCGAGCTTCGACCCTCGCTTCGTGTTCAGCCTGGCGCACCAGTTGCCGGACCTGCCAGTGTGCTGGCTCGTGCATGCCCAGCAGCGTTTGCTGCGGCGCGCACCGGGCTATCGGTTGCTCGGTGCGGTCGGGGTGAACCCACAGCATACGTTGCTCTCGGCGAACAACGTCGAGCGCCTGAAGGCGGATGGCGCGCTCGTCAACACCTGGACGGTCAACGCGCCTGAGCTTGCCGTGGCCTATGCGCTCTTCGGTGTCGATTCGATCATCAGCGACTGCCCCGGAAAAATCCGCGTAGCGCTCGACGCGAACGGGCAACGCTCGCACTCTTAGCGGCTACGTGGACAGCTCGCGCCGCGCGGGCCTAGTCCCGACACGGCGACACGCCGCTGCGAACACCGGGCGGCTCGTCTTGAGAAAAGACGCCCGCTGGAAGCGGGGGGTTGTGTGTCACCTCGTGTGTCACGAGCAGCAGGTCATGCTCCGAGTTGCCCACGGTGAAGTGGATGCGACGCGGGAGCTCTGCGGCGCAAGCGGGGCCGCTCGCTGGGATTGGGGGCTCAATGCCATCCGGATCGAGCCGGGCCTCAGCCATTGGCGCCTGGGCGTGGCCCTCGAGCTCGACGCGATAGAGCGGGACCCCGGCCTGGGTCACAGCGACACTTTCGACGCGCAGGCGCTGCGCCGAGAAGTCTTTGTTCCAATCGGCGTCGAGCGGGACCAAGCGAATCTCTTCCTCTGCCTGGTTCTTGCTCGTAAGGTGGATGAGATAGCCGCCAGCCTTCCACGCGATGCTGGCGCCCGCCGCCTCGTGCACGAGCACCGGCGCTTCACCGCGCAAGAGCTCGGTGAATGCGTGCGGGGGCAGCGGAACGCGCGTGAAGCGTTGCAGATTGCAGGCGTTCGCTGGGCCGCGCAGAAAGCTCTTCTCGCGCAGGTCGAACAGCGCGAAGTTCGAGCCATCCGACGTCAACGTGGAAATCGTGGCGCCGAACGGGCTCACGATGTCGAGCCGCACGCGATCTGGCATCGAGGCGAGGTAGAGCAGGCTACCTCGCACACGCCCGCCCTTGCCAAAGTAGTCGAGCTTGGCCTCGCCGCCGACCGCATGGCTGCAGGCCTGCGTGGCGCGCATGCGCGCCAACGCAGCGTCCGCAGTCGGAAATTGCGACGGTGGCGGGGATCGATAACACGCCACGCAGAGGACGGCGACGCCGATGGCCGTCCTCCGCCAAGCCGCCGTACCCGCGCTCATCCCAAGCGGAGTCCCTCGAATAGCTCAGCGTCCGGCAGCGGGAGACGCAACGTCAACTCCGAGACGCCAACTCGATGCTCGTCGCACAGGCGAGCCAGGGCCACGCCGTCGATGACCGCAACCGGCGTCGCGCCGGGGGCCGAGGCCTCTTCGCGAGCGCCAGAGAGCACCTGCCCGGTCGTGATCAGCACGCCCGCCGTCGCCGGCCCGTAGTGGTGGAGCCCGCCGCGCAACTCGGTCACTCGCTCACGCCCAATCTCTCGACCGTCGCGCCGAACGACGACTGCCGTGCGAACTTCACCGAGCGGCCCGCGCGCGCGACCGGTCAGATGCAGCTCGGCGCCATGAGAACCGGGGCGCCGCACGGGCGCGAGCTCGGTGTAGCCCATTTGTTCGAGCAACAGCACGACGAACTCACCCAACGCGCGGTGGGGTAGGTCCTGGAGGGAGCGCGCCAAACTGCGGCGCGTGGCATCGCGATAGCGCTCGAAAGCGTTGAACAGATCGCGCTCTGCGCGAGCCAAGTCGCCGTCCATCTGCCACTCGCTGAGCGCAACTTTGTTGCCCGCGAGACGAAAGCGCGGCCGTCGACCGTCAGCCGACCGACGCGCGTTGTCGGCACGCACGGCAGACTGCATCAGCGATTGCCCGACGCCCTGCTCGGCGCTCAAGCGGCCACGGCGCTGAGCCGCGTCGACCAACGCCTGGATCGGAACCGGACCCCGACTGCGGTCGAAACCGCCAAGCAGCATCTCGATCGAGTCAGCGAGCGGTTTGCCGGCAAGTTCGGTGAGCGGCAGGCCACGATCGGCTTCGCGGTCACGCCCATCGCGC
>JAEUAF010000741.1 GCA_019695485.1 Sorangium sp. | reverse complement strand
CGAGAAAACGCGCCGCCCGGGCCCACGGCGGCGACCACCGAGCCCACCCCGGTTCCATTGACTGACCCGCAGATCGCCGCCATCACCGACGGCGCGAATAGCGCGGAAATTGAACAAGCCAAGCTTGCTCGCGCGAAGTCAAAAGATCCGCGGATCCAAAAATTCGCCTCGATGATGCTAGCGCACCACTCTGAGGCGCAAAAGAAGCAAGAGAGCCTCCAACTCAAAACGGCAGAGAGCCCGCTCTCGGCCGAGCTTCTGGAGGAAGCCAATCAGACGCTGGCAACCCTCAAGCAGGCGACCGGAAGCGAATTCGATAAGGCCTACGTCAAGGCACAAGTCGACGAGCACGAAAAGGTCTTGGACGTGATCTCCAATAAATTACTACCCGCCGTCAAGGGAAGTGAACTTCGGGGATATCTCGACGAGATCAAACCCAAAGTGGCGCAGCACCTCGAAGCCGCGCGCACGCTCCTCGAGACGTCGTCGCCTTCCAAGGTCGATAACCGAGGACCCGCAGCGAGCCCGATGGGTTTCGCAAAATAGAGAAACAATGTGTGCGTGCCGCATCCACGCGCACCGCGCGCCGCAGCGAGCTGCAGGGAGCTCGACTGCGGCGCGTTTTTTTGTCGCAGGGCGCATAATACCGGCACTGAGACAGGCGCGAAGTCACACGCACTCGTCTCAGTGCCGCCAGCGCGTTTGGCGCGTTCAGCCCTCGCAGATCTGACCCTTGGTACAGGCAGCCAGGCGGCCCAGCGTGTCGAAGGGATTCCCGCAGTCCTAGCCGCGAACAGCGTCCAGGCATTCGTCTAGCTGCTTCTGATTGACGCCGTTCGGACACTCACGATCATTCAGATCGTCTTTCCAATCCGCCCGAATGCGCGACAGGCAGTCCTGCCCCGAGGAGTACTTCTTGTTGTCCCCGACGTTGTCACACCGCTGCTCCCGCGCACAGCGTGCCTCGGCGAGCGACTCGCGGGCTGACTTTGCCGCGCCAGGCGCTTGGTTCACGCCGCGCAATGTGCCCCTGCCCGACGCGGGCTCCAACGCAGGACGATCGCTTTCCTTGCTGCACCCAAACGCGCTGAAAAGACCCAATAGAACGAACGCTGATAATCGATATTTCATGATGAATTTCTCCTTCGTCAGGACTCTTGCGGCGGCTCACGCCCGCCTTCCGAGCGTGGCGAGGAAGGCAAGAGGGGGCGAGTTCGACCCGCCTCGCCTTCCTCGCGTCACGCCTAGCGATTCGCTTTCTGGCGAGCCTCACCTTCCAATTCTTTGACTCGGCCTTCCGCCTCCATCTGCTCGTTGCCCACCAATGCACCAACGCGGTTCTTGGCTGCGCCGACGACTTCCTCGACCTTCCCTTTGCCGCGCTCGGCTGCCTTTGCGGCCTCTTGCTTGGCCTGACCCTTCACTTTGGTGGCGTGACCCTCGGCCTCGATGCGCTCGCTTCCAACGGCCTTGCCGACCACCTCTTTGATCTTGCCACCAACTTCCTCAGCTGCGCCTTCGCCCCGTTTGCTTGCATTGCTCATGATTGATTGCTCCTTTAGATGACGACACACATTCGAAATCCAATGCAACCCACGCGCCAACTGCGCTCGAGGCGGACACGCTGGTTCGAAACGCCTCAACGCGCGCAGTGCTCACTGGGCGTTGCGACAAACTGCCACGGCCCGAGACAGTCGGCGCACTGCCTCGTCAATCAGCTCCTCCGGTACGTTGCACGGTGATAGCCGCAGGCCACAACCTGCACCATCCGCATTCGCTCGGAACATCCGCCCCGGATCGAAACTGGTTCCGAGACGCGTCGCTGCTTCCAGCAACTTCATCTCGTCTAGTCGCCGCTCTCGGCATTGCAAGAAGAGCGAGAAGCCGCCCTCGGGCTCTACGCACGAAAACTCAGGCAAGCGACGCCTCACGCTGTGCATGAGCCGGGCAATGCGCGCGACATACTTGCTTCGCGCACACTCCAGATGCCTGCGCCAATCGAGCGTGGCGAGGATGCGCACGGCTAATGCTTGGGTCAAACTCGGCGCCTGCAGGTCCGCGTCGCGCTTGGCATCGAGGAGCTCCGCTCGGAAGCTCGGCGGCGCCACGATCCAGCCGACGCGCAGCCCTGGCCAGAGCGTCTTCGACAGGGTGCCTACATGAAACACGCGCTCGGGCGCATCGAGGAACAGCGGCCGTTCCGTCAAGCCGTCGTAGCGCAGCTCGGCGTAAGCTTCATCCGCGATCAGAAAGTCGGCCGGAGCCCCCAACACGTGCTGACGCTCAGCGCCCGCCATCCCGAGCCCGGTCGGATTGCTGACGCCGGGCACCACATAGCGCACGCGGGCACAGCCTTCAGTCACCAGGCGAGCGTCGTGGTGCCGGAACAGGTCGAGCGCACCCGGGTAGGTCAACGGATCCACGCACACGCGCTGCCCATTGAGTCCGAGCACGAACACGAGCAGTGACAGCGCCTGCTGCGCGCCACTCGTGATGAGGACATCTGATGCGTCGACGCGCGCGCCCCGCGCCCGCAGGCCATCAGCTACCCAAGCTCGGAGTGCGTCGCTGCCCTCCGGCCAACCATATTGGAGTGCCTCATCGCGCTGGTCAGGGCTGAGCTCCCGCACGCTGCCGAGCAATGCCGCGGTAGGCAGCAGTGACGTGAGCGGCAGCCCGCCTGCTAGCGAAAGGACCCCGCTGCACTGGGCTGCCTGGCGTTGCAGACGCTCGATTCGAAGGTCCATCGACTTCTCCCCTGATGGCGATTGCAAACAGTCACGAGCCCGCGCTTTCAATAGAATGAAGCAGCAGGAAAATCGATAGGGACGCGCAGCGTATCCCCGCCCAGGATCTCGAAAGAACCCAGGTCGACCTGCGTGGTGCGATCGGCGCCGCCCGCGTCGACGAGCAGCGC
>JAEUAF010000670.1 GCA_019695485.1 Sorangium sp. | reverse complement strand
GTGCGTCTCCAAACAGCGCAGGATGATCTCTTGCAACCAAGGCGGCACACTCGACACGAGCGTCACTGGCGGCGCGGGCTCGAGCCAAAATCGGTTGCGAACGTCGGTGTCCGGCTCGCCGAATGGCAACGCGCCCGTCGCTGCCTCATAGAGCACCACACCCAGCGCAAACAGATCGCTGCGCCGATCCTGTCGGCTTCCGAGCAGCTGCTCCGGTGAGACGTAGGGTGCCGACCCGACGCCAAAACGCCGCTCCTCCGCGAGTAGGTCGGGGAAGCGCGCGTGATGCGCGAACCCGAAGTCGATCAGCACGGCCGTGCCGTCGCCGACTAAGATCACGTTCGCCGGCTTTACGTCGAGGTGGATCACGCCCTGCTGGTGCAGGCTGTGCAGCGCATCCGCGATCGCGGCGCCGACCTCCGCGACTTCGGAAGCGGGAAGCGCCCCGGCCGCAAGCCTGTCCTCCAGAGTCTGTCCTTCGACCCACTCCGTGACAAGGTACGGTGCACGCGTCAGCTCACCGACCGCCACGAAGGGTGGCACGTGCGGTCCTGAAAGTGTCGGAACGATCATGGCTTCGGTCTCGAAGCTGACCACGCTTTCGCTCGACTCGAGGTCGCCCTCGTGGGGCACTTTCATGACCAGCGGCCGCGGGAAACCGGGCTTCGTGACGCGATAGATGCTGCCCATCCCACCCGCGTGCAAACGCTCGCCCACGCAAAATCCGTCGATCTCCTGGCCAGGTTTCAGGCTCGCCATGCTCAATAGGCGCGTTCGATGCGTTCGGCGAGCAGCTCGGACACGCCCAGCCGCATCGCACGAAGACGTTGGGCGGTTGCCAGGTGGTCATACGGCACGCGAAACAGCGTCAGCGTCTCGCTGGCGTCATCGAACATGGCGTAGGCGGCGGCGGGGTTGCCGTCGCGCGGCTGGCCCACGGAGCCGACGATCGACAACCAGCCATGATGGCGCGCCACTGGCACCGGGCTTCCCGAGCTTGGCTGAAACGACGCGATCTTTCCGCCGCGAGTTTTGAAGTAGAGCATCGGTTCGTGCACATGTCCGCAAAAGACGTACGCGGTCCCGGCTTGGGCCATGCTGCGCTGTGCCGCTGAAGCGTCGTCGACATACTCCCAATTTTCTGGCCGATCCGCCGAGCTATGGACGAAACACAGATCCCGCTCGCGCACGATCAACGGCAGCGTCGCCAAGAATCGCCGCTGGTCGGCCGACAACACACTGCGCGACCAAACGATCACATCGTACGCAACATCGCCGAGCTCGTGCGTCTTTGGCTCCACCTCAATCGCGTCATCGTGATTGCCCTTGACCACGATGGCGCCGCCCATCGCAGCCACCACCTCGACCACCGCGGCGGGGTCGGGACCATAGCCCACCAGATCACCGAGAAACGCATAGCGCTCCGCGCCGCGCTCACGCGCGTGGCCGAGACACGCCTCGAGCGCGCCGAGGTTAGCGTGGATGTCGGCGAATAGCGCCGTGCGCATGCAATACTCTGCCCGATTCTGTCACCTCCTTCCCGGCAAAGGGAACCACCTGCTGACGGGTGGCAGGTTTTTGCGGCGGAGCGTGCGGGACAGCGGCACGGCTCGATTAGCGCGAACAGCCGCTGAGCTCCGAGGTCCGCGCGGAGCTATGGCCCGCGCCACGCTCGGCGTGCTATCCGCGCCGCCCCGCCCGTAGGGGGAAGACTTGCGTCAGGGGTCGGGGCGCGTCACCAGCAGGGGTGTGGCGTTCGGCGAGCGCACGCAAGCGGAGCACGAGCGCCCTTTCTTCATCGCGCGGCACCGGACCCAGTCGCGTGGCGCGCGAGCAGAAGAACGTGCGGCATCCGAAAGGGCGACTCGCATAGACCGAACACCGCCCGCTCTCGGCCAGCAGCGGGCACGTGCGCTCGACCTCGGTCGAGCTTCCGGCGAGCGGCAACGCGCGGCGCTTGGGAGAGAGCGGGCCTCCAGAAGCTGCCACCGCGCGCTGAATCGCGAGGATCTCGATCGAGGTCAGATAGGGTTGTCGCCCCGTCACACCGAAGCGACAGCACTCGGTCGATGCCGGACAGCTCGTAGACGAATGGAGCGCGTCCGTCTCCGCGTAGAGCGCGCGAAGTTCGGCGAGCAGCACTTCCTCGCTCGCTCCAGTCGGAATGGCGGTGCGGCGCGGCATAGCTAGGCGCCGCTTCAGCCCAGGCCGCGCAGGTCGGTGGCCTCTTTCACGCGGCGTACACCGAGTGCGAATGCCGCCGCGCGCATCGAGCAGCCATGCTCGTCCATCGTCTTCTTGATGGCGCGATGCGCCGCCACCATGTGACGCTCGAGGCTCGCGTTCACGTCGGCTTCACTCCATTTCAGGTTTTGTAGGTTCTGCACCCATTCGAAATAGCTGACGGTGACGCCGCCCGCGTTCGCCCAAATGTCCGGAATGCAGACAATGCCGCGCTCATTGAAGATCTGGTCGGCCTCCGCCGAGGTCGGACCATTCGCGGCTTCGAGCACGTACTTGGCCCGCACTTCGCGAGCGTTGCCGACGTGCAACACATGCCCAAGCGCTGCCGGGGCCAGCACATCGCAGTCGATCTGCAGTAGCTCGGCGTTACTGAGCGGGCTCGCGCTCGGAAATTCGACCACGCTGCCCCGTTGCTGCGCGTGGCTGAGCAGCGCTGGGATAGCCAGCCCATCGCCATTGAACACGCCACCCAGCGCGTCGCTGACGGCGACGACCTTCGCGCCTGACTCGTGCAGCAGCCGCGAAAGCCAGCTGCCCACATTGCCGAAGCCCTGAATCGCAACGCGCGTCCCCGCCAACGACTTTCCTTCTGCGCCCAACACCTCGCGAAGCGCCAGCAAGCAGCCGCGACCCGTAGCCGCATCGCGCCCGAGGGAACCGTGGAGCTCGGGCGGCTTGCCGGTCACGACCGCGGGCGAGAAACCGAAGCGCCGGCTGTATTGATCGAAAAACCAGCTCATCACGCGCGCGTTAGTGTTCATGTCGGGCGCGGGAATGTCGACCGTGGGTCCGATCACGCAGGCGATTTGGTCGACGAAGCGCCGCGTGAGCCGCTCGAGCTCGCGCCGCGAGAGCGCGCTCGGATCTACCTGAATACCGCCCTTGGCGCCGCCGAACGGCACGTCGATGACCGCTGTCTTCCAGGTCATCAGGCTGGCGAGCGAACGCACCTCGTCGATGTCGACCTCCGGGTGATAGCGCAGCCCGCCCTTGAATGGGCCACGCGAATCGTCGTGCTGCACGCGATAGCCGATATAGTGACCAATCGAGCCATCATCGAGTTCAATTACCACCTCCACGCGGAGCTCGCGAGTTGGCGTGAGCAACAGCGTCCGGTAGCGATCCGACAGCTTCAACAGATTGAAGGCCTGCTCGAGGTAGTGGTTCGTCGTCTCATACGCATTCATGGGGCCGCTCCGTTTTTCCTCGGACAAGCGTGCACGTTGCGCGCGCTGCCCGATCTTCGCACGCTGTCGCTCGAAAGCGGCACGATTTAGCGCCGCAGATCGTATTCGTAACGCGTGTTCGCGGTGGACCAGCCGCGCATCATCAGCTGGTTGGCCGTGCGACAGTAATACGCGGTTTGAGTGACGCCAGAGCGGGGGCTCACGATGAGCTGGTTCCCGGTCGCCGACCAAGCGAGTGGCGTCTCGTTGACTGCGACGGCGGCTTCACACACGCATCCGCCATCTGCGCTGGCCGTACATGCGCCGGCAGCGCACTCCGCAGCGCAGGCCGCAGGGAGCGTCGTGCGCGTGACCGAGGTTCCGGACGGCACGTAGGTGCCGTCGCTGTTGAAGGTCAGTACGCCGTTCTGCAAGCTCACCGTGGTGGTCGCTTGTGGACAGCTGGCAAAGGTGTTGGGAAACGCATCCAGACACAGCGATTCGACACGCCAGGTGCCGAGCACATCGCCGCCACACGGCGTGAAATTCTGACACGCGCCGCTACCCGGATCGCTGCTCAAGTCGACGCCGCCGGTGCCATTCGTTGCGCCGCCAGAGCTACTGCCGCCGGTGGCATTGGCTACACCGCCTGAGCTGTTTCGCCCACCGGCAGCATTGGCGACACCGCCAGAGTTGGCGCGCCCAGCGGCGCCCGCTGCCGTGCCGTTCAACCCGGCCGAGCCAGTCGAACCGCCCGTCCCGTCAGCACTGGACTCACCGGAGCAAGCCGAGGCGAACGCCAGCAACGCCCCAAAGAGGCACGAAAGACCAATCCCGAAATCTCCACCAATCGAACGCACCATTGCCCAAAGGATGAACCAGGTCAGCGCAGCAGGCGAGCCGATTATCGAGACTCAGCGCCCGCTGTCGCTATTTTCGCGCGCGATCACGGCCGAATGCGACTCCGAACCCGCGGATTGGCTTAGAGCCAATCCTAAGACTTCGGACCGAGGCTGCCAAAGAGACGCGAGCAGACCAAGGCGCGACGACGATGCGTTCTAGGGGACGCCAAGTTCCTCCAGTAAGAGGCGGGGCGCCAAGCTCGCATTCGCCGGGTAGTAGAAGGCTTCGTCGGCCTGGATCCTCAACCCGGCATCGCAAAGTTGACGGCCGCACCGTCGAGCTTGGTCGCAATGATCGCCTCGAGCAACGGGCGGCTGAGGCTAGCGATGAGCCAGGGCGGAGGTGCCCCGCGCAACGCGCGCGGCAGGCCGGGCAAGAGACCCATGACGCTCAGCGCGTCGCGGAAGCTGCTTGGGCAGGCCAAACCTAAGATGGCGGCGACCTCGTCGCCCACCAAGTAGCGGACGAGGTGGCCGGGTGCGGCGTGGGCGAACGGCACGTGGGCTCGCATGCGGGCCAAGAGGGCCGCAAACAAGGCTCGGCCGTGCTCGGAGGGCCCCATCTGCCTCTGCGCGATGCGTATGGCAAGCTCGCTGGCTTCGGGAAAAGTAGCAGGCAAAAGTGGTTCTTGAATACCGAGCATCATGCCAGCCGTGCGCCAGAGCTGATAGAAATCCTCTGCTTGCTCGGCTGAAACCGCACAGCCGAGCCGGCGCAACGAGTGCACGACCACCACTGAGAAGGCGAAGAGCGTACCCAAGAGATCTTCCTGATTGATTGGAACTTCGTCGCTGTGCGCTCGCAAGGAAGCGCGCACCGCCGCGTGAATCAGTCGCACTTTGCGGATGCTGAGGAGAGCACAGCCGGTCGCGCCAAAAGCGTTTTCAGTCACCACATCGAGCACGAATTGCGCTGTCTCGTTGACACGGCGGTCGAGATCGTTTCCCTGCATGCGTCCGGTCGCGGCGAGCACGCGCGCGCCACGCGCCGCAGCGTACGAGCTCGGCAACGACGCGCAAAACAGCGCCAGCGTGATCTGTGGCAAGTGTGCTTGCGCCCAGGCCCCGGCGCGTCGCACCCGAACTTCGTCGAACCAGGGCGGCAAGGCGGCGTGCTCACGAAACAGCTCTATCGTCGCCTCGGGTAGCGCCGCAGGCAGCGGCTCCGAGTTTTCGTGAACGTTACGCAGCAGCGCATTCACCGCCCAAACCTCGCGACCAAGCGCACGAACCACGCGATCAGCTGGCTCGTCTCCGACGTGGCGAGCCGCATCGAGCTGGTCGTGACTCAAGAGTGCCAGTCGGCACCCCCACTAAGCTCGGCCCGGTAGCTTGCCAACGCTTCGAGCGGCATGTAGCGCGCCGCGCCGTCATAGACATAGAACAAATTTGGGGGCACGAGCGTGGCGACGCAGTCGGCGTTGTCCCAAGCGCCGTCGTCACGTTGCCGGTCGACGAGGTAGCGCGCGGCGCGCGCGGCGGCCTGACCTCGCGCTTGACCGGCGGCGATGAGTCCGAGCAGCACCGCGGCTGTTACGGGAGCGGTACTCGGCCCCACCCCAGCCAAGCTCGGGTCGCGATACGAATCGACACTCTCGCCGAAGCCGCCGTCTCGATTTTGCTTGGAGACCAACCAGCGAAGCGCTCGCTGCGCGCCGTCTTTGGACAGGTCATCGCCAACACGGGCGAACGCGGCGAGGACGCAGGCCGTGACCGGCAGATAATTGACCTTCCAACGGCCCCACCAGGCCCCCGTCGGGCACTGCTGTTGTTGCAAAAATTCGAGCGCGCGTCGTGTTTCCGGGGCAGAGAGTTCTGTGCCCGTTTGCGCCAGCGCCAAGAGCACGCGCGATGTCACATCTTCGGTGGCCGGGTCGCCGAGGTGCTCGCTGCTTTCCGCCAGGCGACGAAGCCAGGCACTCGGTTCACTCAGCGACAGATCGGAAAAGCGCAGGCGCAACGGGCGCAACATGATCGGGCCCGGGCGCTTGCTCGGGTGTCCCCAAAAGAACGACGGAAAGCCGCCATCCGGATTTTGCATCGAGAGCAGCCACTGCCGCCCAGCGCCAACCGCGGCACAAACTCGCGACGCCAGAGGCGCGGGCAAGCTCGCCGTGTTCGAGCGCTCCGGAAGCAACGCGCGGCCGAGCACTTCGACGACCGCCGACGTCGTGTCGCAATCAGGATAGGCATCTTCACCGGACTGAAACCCCCAACCTCCAGTCAGAACCGCAGCCGCGCGCGGATTGCTGAGAGCAGGCTGGGGTGTTTGGCATTGACAGGCAAGCAGCCACGCAGTGGCTCGCATCACGGCGTCGTCCGTGCGCGACGCGCCGCTCAACAAGAGCGCCCGCAGGTAGGACGCAGTCGACCAGACATCGGAGCCGTACACGTCGAAGAACAGGCCCGCGCTCGAGCGCGCCCCGCGCGATCGGAGCCAGGCGATGGCGTTCGCTAGACGCGGGTCCGTCTTCGCAACACCCGCGGCGGCCAGCGCCGGGACCAGCAGCGCGGTGTGGTAGACCACGTTCATCAAGCTGCCGTTGCGATTCTGATAGAGGGACAGCAGAGAGACGGCGCGAGCGAGTTGCTGCGCGCGCATCCGTTCGCCAAGCCATGTCGATCGGCGCTCGGTCGCTCGCAGGCTCTGAGCGATGAGCGAGATAGAAAGTAACGTCGTGAGCCCGTAGAAGACGACGCGACGCGACGCGAGTTCGAGCAGCTTGGGCAGAACGAGCACGGACAAGGCAGGCACAGAGACCCGTTCCGGCGCTAGCAGGCGCGCCATGGCCATCGCGATCGGCGCGATATCGCCGCTCTCGGCCAAGTTCGCGACCGCGTCGAGCCCGCCATGGGCCATCAGATATCCGTGCGCGCGCGCGGACGCTTCGCGGTCCTCGGCGTGCGGCGACAGACTCAGCGCCGACGCGGCCACGGCCGTGGCTGACAGATCGCCGCTCGGAGCAAAGGGACGACCGAGGAACGAGCCATCAGGCAACTGTGCGTTCCGCAGCCAGCGACAGCCATCCGCCAAATCCTCGGCAGAAATGGCGTCTACATGACTGAGCGCGATCAGCACTAGCGCCGTCGTGAGCGGCCCCATGTCAGCGCGCTCTTGCCACGATCCGTCCGAGCGCTGCCTGTCGCGCGCCATCTTCCGCGCGCGCTCGATGGCCTGACCGAGCTCGGCCATTCCGGGCGTGAGCGTGCACGCGTCCGCTGCCAGATCGGGCCAATTCGCGTCGTGTGCCTGCGAGGCAAGCGCAAGTGACATCAGCGCGAACTTAACACCGGCCCCCACGCGCCGAAAAGCGCGGGAGAAAAGTGACTATAACCGCTTCGAGGTCACCAGCCCAAGTCGGCCCGCACTTCGGTCTCGAGCTCGGCAGCCATGGCGGCGTGAGTCGCAATGCTGGGGTGATAGTCGCACGCGGGGCCAGTGTTGGGAGTAGTCATCTCGTAGGCCTTCACGCGCTGATCGCCAGCCGCCTTTCTGGCGTCGACCGCGGCCGCAATGTCGGTTCGCGCTTTCGTGAGGTCTGTGCCCGAGAGCATCGGGCCGACCGTGCACAGAATGAACGCGCCCGGGTAAACGCTGCGCAGGTGCTCGAGGAACGTGGTGTAGGTCGAGATGAAGAGTTCGTCCGTGGGGTCACTCGCAGTGCTGAAGTCGTTCGTGCCAAGGTTGACGATGACGATATCGGCTTGCCACGCGAAGCCCCAGGCGTGCTTTCGATCGTCGGCATAGGTTGCATCGTACAGCGTGGGCATCGGCAACAATTTGTCACCGTTATAGTTGTAGATAATGCCCTTGCCCGAGACAGCCACGGTCGAGACCTCGGCGTCCAAGCTTCGTGCGAGCACCGAGCCGTAGGCCACGTAGTTGTTCTCCGTGGCGGCGCTGAAGGTACACGGCGCGCTGCCTTCGTCGCCGTAGCCGCAGCTGATCGAATCGCCCACGATCTCGACGTGGCGCGCGGGCGGCGTCGGCGGAGCCAGCAATTCGCCGCCCTCTACCTCGAAGCCCTGCACCAAGGTGATTCCAAATGATGACTCGGTACGGCGATACACTTCGAAGGTGTGCTCGCCCACCGCAAGCCCGCTCGCGAGCGGATAGGTTGCGGCTCCGGTCGTGATCAAGGGCGGGCCGAGTTTTCCGTCGATGAGAACCGTGTGCTCGTTGCCAGTATCGGTCAGCTCGACGCTCAAACCCGTGCCGTTGAAGCGACCGACGAACCCAGTGCCAGGCCACGCGTAGCGTGCCCCGTTTGCAGTGCAGCCATCGACGCGACCGACATAGTGGACGCCGAGATCGATCGGCGCATCACAGGTGAGCCCAGCGCCGCCGCCGGTAGCGCCCCCGCCGCCGGACACCGTACCGCCCGCGCCGCTGAGGCTGCCGCCGGTTCCGACGCCCTGCGCGCCGCCAGCCGCAGCCGAGGCCCCACTCCCGCAGGCAACCAAGCCGAGCAGCCCCAATGCGCAGGCCAGCACTCGCAAGTCACTCCCGTGCCAGGCCACATGGCGTGCGTCACCCTGAGCAGCCACGCTCCGACCCGGCGCTGTGCGTAGTGCGAATGACGAGGGTGTGCGTTTAGCCATCAGGATTACTCTCAGTGGGGCGCGAGCTTGGTGTTGTGTAAAGCTTCGTCGTTCGCCGCGTGCGCGCCCGCGGCGACTACGAACGGAATCTAACGACTGACTATGCAACTTTTGAGGGCGGGTCAATTCCCGGCTCGCGTCGTTCTGAGGCTCCCTCGGCACAGACAGCGAGCCGCCGATTTCATTTGTTGCGACGGCTTGGCATTTGTTGCGGAGGGCGATGGCCAGCACTGCTCGGCCCGTCCAAAACATGGGGACTCGGGTGGGAACCTTCAGCGCCGCCGCAGCCACTCCTGGCAATTGGTACGAGTAGCACGTCGGCCGGAGTGTCGCGCTACTGGCTCACCGCGCGCCCGCACAACGCACCCACCAGCCAACCGCTTTGATTGCCC
>JAEUAF010000597.1 GCA_019695485.1 Sorangium sp. | reverse complement strand
CTTTCTGTGCGAGGCGCCGCGGTTACGGCGTTCGTCTCCGACGCTTTTGGCAAGCCGTACCCTGCTGGACACTTGGGGTTGATGCTGGCGTTTGGTTCGGAGGCCAAGTTCATTAGCGTGAACTTGGCGTGGGACGCCGCGAGCGAGAGCTATCGAGCGCGCGTGGACCAACAACCAGGGCTCGCGGAGCTTCCGGTGCGCGTGTCACTCACGGCAGGCGAACGCACACACCTCGGTGGCTACGTGCCGAGTCCCGGCGCCCGCGCGAATTGAGAGCGCAGCAGCGGAGTCGGCAGGCGACTCTTGCCCGCCGAGGCGGGTCGGACGATGCTGCGCGCCTCATGTCTAGCGTCGCCGAGCTCAGCGCCGAGTCCGAGGAAGTGAATCCATTTGGCAAGCCGCCGCAAGACTTGCCGCGCTGGGCCGAACCCATGCTGAACGAACAGCCTGGACTCAAGATCGAACCCGTCAATTTGGCCGAGCGCGCCGAGCGCGTGCGCTTCCTCGACGTCGCCGACGCGATCAATCGAAACGACCCGAACTTCATCGCACCGCTGCGCATGGAGCGCATGCGCTTCCTCGACACGGCTAAAAATCCTGCGCTAAGTGAGCTCACGATCCAGCCGTTCATCGCCACACGCGGAGGGCGCTTGGTTGGGCGCATCACCGCGCACGTCGACCGCGCGTACAATGCCTATCATTCGTGCGCGCTCGGCTGGTTCGGCTTCTTCGAATCGATCGACGATTTGGACGTCGCCCATGCGCTGTTGGATGCCGCGGTGCGCTGGGTGAAAGCGCAGGGAATGACTCAGATCATCGGCCCCAACAATTTCACGACGAACCACCAGGTCGGCATGCTGGTCGAGAACTTCTCGCGGCCCGCGGTGGTGGAGATGACCTACAATCCGAGCTACTACGAGCGCCTTGTGACATCCTACGGCTTTGGGCGCGCCAAGGATCTGCTGGCCTATTGGATCGACGTGAGTCGTGGGCTCGAGGATCCAAAAATCAAGCGCTTCCACCAGGTGAGCGAGAAAGCCAAGCAGCGCTCCGGGCTCTGCATGCGCGGCGCGAACATGAAGGACTTCGACGCCGAAGTGGCGCGCCTGTTCGGCCTCTACAATGAGACCTGGCAGAAGAATTGGGGCTTCGTCCCGGTCGGCGAAGCCGAGTTCAAAGGCATCGCGCGCGACCTCAAGCAAATCATCGTGCCGGAGTTGGTGTTGATCGCGGAGGACAAAGCGGGGCGACCCGTGGGCTTCTCGGTCACGCTGCCCAACGTGAACGAGATCATGCCCAAGAACGGGCGCTTGTTTCCGTTTGGCTGGTGGCCGCTCGTGACTGGCATGAAGCGCATCAAGACCGCGCGTCTGTTCACGTTGGGGGTGGCGCCGGGCTTTCGCAGGCGCGGTTTGGAGGCGATGTTCTGTATCGAGACTGCGCTCACCGCGAATCGCTTGGGTTTCACGAGCGGCGAGATCGGCTGGACTCTGGAGGACAACGTGTTGATTAATCGCGCGGCGGAGTCGTTCGGCGCGCGGCTCGACCGGCGCTATCGGTTGTTCGGGCTCGAACTCGCCGAGTGAACTCGCCTCGCGCCGCAGTTCTTCAAAATTCTTTCCGAGATAGCGCACTGTGAGTTGCAGTCGCCGACGCGCGTCGTACTCGGCGAGCACTTCCGCAACTCCGCCGGATAGTCATTTCTTGGCGGCTCGCTCGCGCCGATTGACGCGCTGCTGCTCGCGGGTAGCCTGGAGGACGAGTGGGAACCGGCGCGAAAATCTCTCGCAGCTCGGGTGTCTCTGCCAACACAACGAGGAGCGGCCATGCGTGTCACCATAGTGAACGTTTCCAAGTCGATTGCAGTCTCCGCATTTCACTCCGCGGTCGCGGCGATGCGCCGTCAGGCCAAGGAGGACTTCGAACCCGCCTGGAACATCGAAGCCGTACTTCGCGGGCTGACGCACAAGCTCGTCCATCGCGTGCGCATCGAGGGCATTCACGATGCCATCATCTATCTGGGTGATTCGTCGCAGGATCCCACGACCGGCGTGGAGGGCGCGCTCGGCTACCACTCGGCCACCCATGCCGACATTCCGTACGGCTTCGTCTATCTCGACATCTGCGCCCAATACGACGAGGAATGGACCACGACGCTGTCGCACGAAGTGCTCGAGTTGCTGGCGGATCCTTCGGCGTCGTTGGCGGTCAGCGGCCCCGATCCCCGCAAGAGCGGCGCGAGCGTGCAGTACGACTTGGAGGTCTGTGACCCGACGCAGGGCGACTCGTACGTGATTGACGACGTGCGCGTTTCTAATTTCGTGACGCCCGCCTACTTCGCTCGTGGCTCAGGACATACCAATTTCCTAAACCTCGATCTGAAGCCCTTCGGCGTGCGGCCGGGCGGGTACTTTCAATACGAGGACGCGCGCGGGGCGCACCAGATTCAGGGCGAGCGTGCCCAGGCGGTGGCGGAGAAGCGCGCGGCCGGGCGCGCCCTTATGGGCCTAGGTCGCCGCAACACGCGGCGTGCGGCTCGCCATAGCGGAGCCTGATCGTCGACGCCAAAACCGCTGAATTCTCAGTCTCCCAAACCTGAAGGTGCCCGACGGTCCATAAGGAAGCGTCGGGCGTCTTGTTTTTGGGAGGGCGACAGTGGAGGCGCGTGACTCGGCGGGCGACGTAGGGGCTCGTGTGAAAAAATTCGGATGAAAAATCGCATTTGCAGCGTGCCTCCCCAGAATCGGGCTAGGCTCCGCTCGGTGGGAAGGTCGAGCTCCAGCGTCCTCGCGCTCTTCTTGTGTTTCGGAACCGTTGCGGGCTGCAGCGGCTCGCCCGCAGGCGCGAGCGCCCAAAATCTGACGTTTTGCGACGTGCAGCCGATTTTGGTGAGTAAGTGCCAGCGCTGTCATCAGGATCCCCCGCAGAACGGGGCGCCTTTTCCGCTCCTGACCTACGCGGACACCCAAGTCGCGTCGCCGACCACGAATAACCCGACCGCGAAGCGCTTCCAGGAAATGGAACGTGTCGTATCGATGGGGTTGATGCCGGATCAGAGTCTCACTTTGGACCCTCCGGTTAGTGCCCTGACCTGCCAGGAGAAGGCAACTTTACTCGGCTGGTTGCGGAATGGTGCGGTCGCGGCGCCCGTCGGTGCCGACGACTGCGCCGGGCTGACGCCTACGCTGATGTCTTGCGACTGACACGCCAAAAGCGTTGCCCGAAATTAGGGAGGGCGGCCCTTGAGTCGAATGGGCACTCGGCCTTGGGCTTCGACGTCCGCCGTGCGATACTCGTGGCTCTCGAAAATGCAGGAACTGCCTATCGAAGTAGGGCAGCTCGTCGCTGGGAAGTACCGGATTGAGCGAGTGCTCGGCTCAGGCGCCATGGGCGTCGTGGTCGCGGCGTGGCACGAGGAGTTGCAGCAGCGCGTCGCTGTGAAGTTCGTGCGACCGGAAGCGATGGCCCTGCGTGATGCCGAGGAGCGCTTCCGTCGCGAAGCGCGCGCCGCAGCGCGGATTCGCAGTGAGCACGTCGGGCGCGTGGTCGACGTCGGAAGCGTGGCCGGTGGCATTCCCTTCATGGTGATGGAGTTTCTCGACGGCAACGATCTGAGTGAGGAGTTGCTGCGCCGCGGGCCGCTGCCCTTTGCGGAAGTGTGCGGCTACGTGCTCGAGGCGATCGAGGCGCTCGCCGAGGCGCACGCCGCGGGTATCGTGCATCGCGATTTGAAGCCGGCGAACCTGTTCTTGTCGCGGCGCCCAGATGGCTCGCGCGTGCTCAAAGTGCTCGACTTCGGCGTGTCGAAGTCGTCCGGGTCGCGCATGGGGGATCTCGCCTTGACGCAGCACGCCGCGATGATCGGCTCGCCGCTTTACATGGCGCCGGAGCAAATGCGTTCGGCGCGGGATGTGGACGCGCGCGCCGACATCTGGTCGTTGGGTATCATCTTGTTCGAGCTCTTGAGCGGGCGTCCGCCGTACATGGGAGACTCGATTGCCGAGCTGATTACGGCCATGTTGGAGTCGCCGCGCTCCTTGCGCGGCGTGCGCCCGGACGTGCCGGAAGCCCTCGACCGCATCGTGTCGCGCTGTTTGCAGCGTGACGCGGGCGCTCGCTATTCTGACGTTTCGGTGCTGGCTCAGGCCTTGGTGGAGTTCGCCCCGGAACATCGGCTGCAGGCGGAGCGTGCGCGCCGCGTGCTCGGCGGGCGAGACGCGGTGTACTCGGCGGATTCTACCGCCGGGACGCTCGCCGCGTCGGCCGCCGCCGCAGCAGCACGACCGACCATCGCAGCTTGGGGCGATTCGCAGACTCCGCGTGAGCGTCGCTCGCGCGTGCGACGCGTGGGGGTGTTGGTGGGCATCGCCGGCGGCTTGATGGCTCTCGGTGCAGGCATCTACAGCGTCAGCAGGTCCGCGCCGAGCGGTCCCCCGGCGAGTGGCGCTCCGAATGGAGTCGCGCTGCCGACGCCGAATGTGTCGAACGTGACCGCGGCTCTGCCAACGGCTGAGGTGCGACCCCCCGAGCCCCCGAGCGTGGTCGAAACGCCGCCAGCTGATGCCCCGCTGGGGGGCGCTGCGCCTATGATGAGTGCCCACCCTGCGAAGAGCGGCACCGCTACGAAAGCGCCGGCCGCCAAAGCTCCGCCGAAGCTCGCCGAACGTCCGCCCGCGGTGGCCGCTCCGCTCGGGCATCCAGCGACTCCAAAGGACGATTTACCTGATTTCGGCGGTCGTCGTTGACTGCGAAGTCCGCGTGCCACCGTGGGGGTGGAGAACGCGGGACCGCTGAGATAGAAAGCAGACTGACGCTGACGGGGCGTGCTTAGCCATGAAGTCGAAGAGTCTGTCCGTAATGATGGTGCGCTGGCTGCTGCTGGTGCCGCTGTGCACGATCGGTTGCGAGCTCGTGGCCGGCATCGAAGATCGCACGCTGGGCGACTCGCCGGAGTGCAAACAATACTGCACCGATGTCATGAGCGAGTGCATCGGCGATACGGCCGTCTACGAGAGCCCCAAGGTGTGTAGCGCGGTGTGCCGCTTGCTCGACCTGGGCGATAAGAACGAGGCCGCCGGTGACACGGTTGCCTGTCGCGAAAAGCGCGTAGAGGCGCAAGCACTCAGCGAGGCCAAATCGGTATGTCCTAAGGCGGGGCCCGGCACGGGTAGCCCTTGCCTCGCGGATACGGTCGACGCCAGCGCGGCCTGCCAGAGCTACTGTCACTTGCTGCCGCGCGCCTGTCCCGCGGAAGCTGCCAAGGTGCACCTCGACTCCGAGCCTGAGTGCCTGCGCCAATGCGCGGCGCTCAACGTGCCAGCGGGTGACTTCAACATCAACAAGTACAAGTCGGGTGACACGCTCGAGTGCCGGCTTTATCACCTGAGCGCTGCCGCGGTGGACCCGACGACGCATTGCCAGCACACGCTAATCGCGCCCTGGACCGCGAAGCAGCCTTGCCTCGACGATCCGCTGGGTGCCCCTTCCTGCGATCGCTACTGCAGCATCATGGACGCGGCTTGCACGGGTACCAATGGCGGCCGATTCGCGGTGTACGAGACCACGGAGCAGTGCAAGGCGGTCTGCAATACTCTCGCTGGGGCCGGCATGTTGGGCACGAACTCCGATCTCGCCGCCACGCCTAAAAATGAATCACCCACCAACACCATCGGCTGTCGCAAGTTCCACGCCTACAGCGCGTTGAACGACCCCGAGCTCCACTGCAAACATGCCGGGCCCACCTCGGCCGGCTACTGTGG
>JAEUAF010000557.1 GCA_019695485.1 Sorangium sp. | reverse complement strand
AGCCAGGACGTGGGCGAGATGGCGGGCATGAGCGTCGTTTCCGCGACGCTCATGCCCGCCATCTCGCCCACGTCCTGGCTGAAGTAGCCAATGGTGGTGCCACGATCGACGGCGACTTGACCGCCGTCGGGAGTCTCTTCTTTGACCATCAGCCGGAAGATCGTGGACTTGCCTGCGCCGTTCGGGCCGACGAGGCCGACTTTCTCACCTTGGAATAGGGCGCACGAGGCCTCGAGGAACAGGACCTGCCGGCCGTGCTGCTTAGTCACCGAATCGAGTCGAATCACGGGCCCCGGTTAGCACAGGCCGGCGCGGTCGTCGCTCGCCCCGTCTGAGGCAGCGAGAATCCGGAGCGCATCAGCTAGCCGAGCCTACTATGGGCCGCCGGAAACGGGCCAGCCTGCGTCGTCCCAGACGAGCTCCGCGATGCGCAGCGTGGCCTCGCCGGCATTGGAGACGTCGTAGGCGTGATAGACATTGAAGGCGCGACCCGCATGAAAGAGCACCGCGTTGCTGCCGGGGCCGCGAAAGCGCGTATCGCCCGCGAGCACGAGACTGCCGCCGCCGTCGAGCAGGTTGCGACCGTCGCGGTCGCGGTAGGGCCCCGTGATTGAGACCGAGCGACCCACCATCAGTCGGTGCGTGCTGTCGACGCCGCGGCAGCAGGCGTCGAACGACGTAAACAGGTAGTAGTAGCCGCCGCGCGCGGTGAGCGCCGCCGCTTGGATCGCATTGGCACCATCTGGGCGCGCTGCGAGCGCAATCATGGGCGCCCCGTTGGCGTTGCCGTTGCTGTCCAGACGGAGGAGCTTTATCCCGCTGTCGAAGCTACCGAAGGCGAGCCACACCGCGCTGTCGGCCGTCACGAACACGCTGGGATCGATGGCATTCCAGTCGTCGATCTCGGTGCTGGTAGTGTTGGAGCAAATGACTTTGCCGTGGTCGACGAAGGTTCCGCCGGCAAGGCTGTCGGTCGTGGCGTGGCCGATACAGGAACGCGCACTGCCGAAGGTCGAGGCGGCGTAGTAGAGGTGATAGAGATTGCCGAAGTAGGCGACGTCAGGGGCCCAGAGCTCCGTCGCGTCGGGCACGCTGTCCGCAATCCAGGCGGGGTTCTGCGCGAAAACGCTGCCCGTAGCTTGCCAGCTGAGCAGGTCGTCGGACACCTTGCGCAGGATGCCGGTGCCCGTGTGAAAGAGGTAGTATCTGCCGCCGGCCTCCAGCGCTGTCGGGTCGCGAGCCAACAGATCTCCGCTGAGCCCGAGGCTAGCGGGAGGATGCGCGGCGTCCAAGCGAGTGCCCGGATCTTCCGGGACACTGGCTACGACGTCGGGCGGACCCTCGCAACCTACGAGGAGGACGAGGGCGAGGAGCCTCGCCGCATTCATAGGCTTTCGAGCTTCGCCCGCAGGCTGCCCGATTGCACACTCTTCGGGTAGTCCACGAGGAAGCGTTCGATAGCGGCGCGCTCTTCCGCGACTCGATGCAGCTTGCCGAGCGCGCGGATCTTTCCGTAACGTGCTTCCTGGCTCAGGCTTCCGCCCCCACGCAGGTAGCTCTCGAAGCAGCTGAGCGCGGCCTCGGCGTCACCGAGTTCGGACAGCGACAATTCACCGAGCGACACCCAGGACACGCGCGCCTCATCGCTGCGCGGATAGCTCGACACGAGCTGACGATAGACCGCGGCCGCCTCGCGGTAGCGTCCGGAGGCACGCAGCGCGCGCGCCCGAGTCAGGAGCTCCGCTGGGCGCGCCCGGCTCGAGGTTTCGGCTGCGGAGCTTGCGGGGCCCGTCCCGGAACCCTCGCCGCCTCTGGGTGTTGGCGCGGGTTGCGCGTCTGCGCTGGGCTCGGACGCGTGCTCGTGCAGCGCTCCGTTGGCAGCGAGTGGTAGCGCCGCCAACGGAACTAGCTCGTAACTGCGGGCGATACTGGGCGTGCTGTCGAGCCAGAGCCGCTCGCTGACAGGCGCGAAGCCTGCGTGCTCCACCGTCAAACGCCGCCCGTCAGTGACGAGCGCCGAGACAGGCGCTTCGCCGAGCGCCTGGCCATCGAGCGAGACCCGCGAGCCGGCGGGCGTTGCGTTCACGGTCAGCACCGTGGCGCCCCGAGTCGAGTCGAGTCGAGTGAGCGCTGCGAGCGCCGTGTCCTCTGGGTTCGAAGCGTCGGAAAGTGGGCGCGCCGCGAGCGCACCGCCCAGGCTCGCTTGCTCTCGAGCGTGCAGGATGAGCTCGCGGCCATCGCGCGTGCGCAAGAGCAGCGTACCCTGGTAGAGACGCACTTCGGTCGCGCCGGTCGCCGTGATTTCAACGGCGAACAGTGTGCCTTTGGCGAACACACTGCCTGCGCTCGTCTCGATGGCGAAACTCCGCCCAGCCGCTTGTGGGGCGAGGCTCGCCAACACACGCCCAGCGCGCAGTTCGAGCGTGCGCGCGCTCGCGAGCTCCGCGATTCGCGCCACGCTCTCGCCGGTGAGACAGGTCTTGATGTCGGAGTCGAACGTCAGGCAGGCCCGCCCGGCGTGCACGTTCAAGCGATTGTCCACCGAGAGCGCCTCGTCCAGACGGGCTTTCTCGCCATCGACCTCGACTGCGCCTGAGGTGAACGTCACGCGTGCTGAGGCGCTGAGCTCCTGTTTCGGCGTGAGTTCCCTGCGCGCGAGCAGCCCTAGCGCTAGCGTGACGCACAGCGCGCCGACGCCGAGGCGGGTGCTTCGTGCCCGAAGTCCACTTCCCGCGCGCCTCAGCAGCTTTCGCACTTGGCCTGAGCCGCTGTCGTCCCCCAACGCCAGCGGCTCATGCAGCGCGCTGGGCTCGGAGAGGGCCGTAGACAGCGCCGCGAACGCGCGGGCTTCGGCGGCGCAGGGGCGGCATTCGCTCACGTGATCG
Source organism: Sorangium sp. (assembly GCA_019695485.1). Taxonomy (GTDB): domain Bacteria; phylum Myxococcota_A; class Polyangia; order Polyangiales; family Polyangiaceae; genus PMG-095. The sequence goes on along the minus strand of JAEUAF010000557.1, from coordinate 1,407 downwards.
GTCAGAAAACCCTGCTCCTCGAGGGAGAGCGCCTCGCCCAAGGTTGCGCGGTCGGAGAGCGCGCACCAACGCTCGCAGCTTGCCGTCATGACAGCCCTCCTCGTTTCGCCACGGAAAGTGACAGGTCGCGACGGATGAGTCGACGCATTTGCTCACGCGCGTGGAGCAGGCGATCCTTGACCGTGTTGGGTGACGTCTGGGTAAGCTCTGCGATCTCGTCGATCGAGTAGTCCATCACGTGCTTCAAGACCAGCACGACCCGGCGTGCCTCTGGCAGCGCCGCCAAGTATTGCACCAGCGGCCGCGGGATTTCGTGTTCTGGGAAACTATCGACGCCGGTTCGCCCCAGGGTGTCGAGGTCGGCGTGTGGCTCTGATTGCGTGGCGCGTACGCGGCGTTGACGCGCGTGACGCATCGCCGTACGCGCAGCGATGCGGTCCGCCCAGCCAAGCAGGCTCTCTCCGCGAAAGCCCGCTGCAGAATTCAGGATCTCAATCAAGATCGATTGTGTCGCATCCTCGGCGTCGACGCGGTTACCCAGAATTGCCAAGGCCACGGTTCGCACGCGGGGTTGGAGCCGCGCGATCAGCGCGGCGCGGGCGGCTGCATCGCCGGCGGCGGCGAGCGCGACGAGTTCCAAGTGATCCTTTGGTTTCTGAGCGTTCATGCTGAGCCGAGCGGGCGCCGAGGGAGACGCCCCCCCAGTCTCTAGAGTGGCTCCAGGGGTGGCCGCGGGGCGGACTTTTTCGGTTCAGAAGGCCGAAACCGAGAGCCCGGCCTCGATTTCAGGCCGAACGCGGAGCCAGGCGGCCACCGTCTCGCTCTGAGAGCCGCGCAAGATCACTTCGTCGGAGCGGCGCACCAGGAAATCCGCGCCCAGCGCCGAATAGAGGCCCAGATGTCCGGACACTAGGTGAACGCCGCGGAGTCTCAGCGGAACCGCCCATATCCAGCGGTTGCTGGGAGCGCTCTCGACGAAGGGGGGGAGCACCGCGTCCGTTTCGCGCCTCACCAAGTCAGCGACCAACCCGAGCTCCGGAATCAAGCGGAACGAGTTTCGAGCGAAAGCGAAGCCCAACAGCGCCTCGAGCGGATGACGGCGTAGGCTGAAACTCACGCCGTCTCGTGCGCCCGTCCACGTGGGCAGAAACTGGAAAGCGAGCGTGGCACGGAAGCCCGATTTGGCCGTGGGGGCTAAGCTCGCCGCGAGCCGAGCTCCGCTCTGGATTGGTGCATCCGAAGCCGGCAGCGCGCCGAGATAGCCCAGCGAGAATTCCGCGTTGTAAGCCGAATATGGAGGTGCAGCGGGGGGTGCCGGCTCGGGTGGCTTGGCCTCTTTTGGCTTCGGTGTTGGGGGGCTTGGGACGACAATCTCGGTCATCATCACGTGGGCCCCTTCGAGCACCG